>CAYUME010000195.1:0-8049 GCA_964445475.1 uncultured Planctomycetia bacterium | reverse complement strand
CAGGATGTTGTTCGAGCCGTAGAGGTAGCAGTAGAGCTGCCGCTCCTCGATGCGGAACTTCGCCTCGAGGCCCGCCGGGCCTTTCGGCCACAGGTCGATTTTTTGCCAGCCGTTCACGGGGACGCCAGCGTTGCCAGCTCCGCCCGCAGCGCCGCCTTCTCGTCGATGATGGCCTGTTTCGCCGGGTCGAGGACGAATTTGTCGTCGAGCTTTTTCACGACGACGACAAGGTCCTCGGCGACGCGGGGGACCTCAGCGTCCAGAACGCGGAGCCGCCCCTTGATTTCCCGTATGCTGTCGGCGGTCTTCTGCTCCTCCGTTCTCGGGTCCGGGGGCGGCGTCGGCACGAGTGGCAGCAGGTGGTTGTCGATTGCCATCGTCAACTCCACCCAGCTGAAGCGCTGCGGGCACGCCTTTGTGTTGTACACCTGACACGCGAGCCGCCGCATGTCGTCTTCGTCGTAAACCACATCCCGGCCTCCGTCGGCGCGCGGGGTGATGCTGATAAGTTTAATTGCCATTGTCGCCTCCCTTTTTTACCACTCGATCACGAGGAACGGAGCCCCCCCGACGCCGAGCGCCGTAACGTTGCCCGCGCCGTCCGTCGAGCCCCCTCCGCCTCCTCCGCCGAGGCAGCCTGCCGCAGCGGGAATTACGGAAATGGTTGCCGCTATATTCGTACCACCCCCGCCTCCTCCGCCGCCTGGACCAGGGGCGGATGAAGCGTTCGTACCGTTAGACCCGCCTCCCGCGCCGTTGAGGAACGGCCCAACGCCCGCTACTCCCGCAAAGGTCCCCACCGCCGCGCCGCCCGAGCCGCCGCCAGCTCCGGATTCAACCGTTGAGCCACCACCACCGACCCCGCCGACCCCGCCTCCGCCCCCACCGGCGCGGGCTCCCGCTCCGGCAGTTCCCGCCCCGCCCGCATAGCCGCTTGACGCGCCGCCCGCGCCGACGCCCGCAGCGCCGCCATTGTTATTAACGGCGTCCGAGCCGCGACCGTAGGATATATTATGGACACCGCCGACGAGGGTCGAAGCCGCGCCCGTGGCGAGCGTGATGGTGTACGGGGTACCCGGAATTACGTCCAGCTCTAAAGCCCGGCTCCATGCGCCCGAACCGCCCCCGCCGCCGCTCCGCGTTCCGGATGTCGCGGCGAAGCCTGAGCCGCCCTGGCCCGCTGCCGTCACCCACATCTTCCGAATGCCCGGCGGCACGTACCACAGCGTCGCGGCAAGAGCGCCAGGGCCGAAGACCTTGCGCCCGTGGTTCACGGCCGGAGAGCACCAGCCGGTGCCGTCCCAGATGAACTCCTGCACGGTGTAGCGGACAAGGACGACCGTCAGGCCCGCCGCCCAGGTGATGGTCGCCACCCCCGCGCCGGTTTGGAGGAACGTGATGCGGGTCCCGATCCGGGCCGTGCCCGCCGTGATGTCGATTGCCGCCGCGAGCGCGTTGTCGAGAATGACGAACAGGTCGCGGTTCAGCTCATTCGAAGTGAATATCTTATTGCCCGGCTGCGCCTCGCCGAACGGCCCCACCCAGTCCACAACCCAAGTCGACCACGTGGCCCCGGCGTCGGTGGAATAGCGCGCGAAGCGGAACTCGGCATTCGCGCCTGTCGTGCCTTCGGTGAGGTCGGTGATGACCTGGAGGACGAGCCCGCCGCCCGCGCCATCAGGGGAGGCCGTAACGGCGAGCATAAACAGGTCGCCCGCCGCGCAGGATGCGGGCTGGTTCGTCGTCGTGCCGTTCGTCCAGGCGTAAAGGCCCGATTCCAGAATCGCGTCGCAGTCAAAGCCCGTCGGCGCGCGTGCCGAGCGGGATAGCGTGCCGCGCAGCTCCGTCAGGAGGAGGTCCGCGTATTCGAACGTGACCTCCAGCTGCGACCAGACGGTTTTCCCGTTCTTGTCCTGCACGAGTATTGAGTAGTCCCCCGGCACGAAAAGCCGCCCGACGGCCCCGTTGTGTATCGGGAAGCCGCCCGAAGTGCGGATAGCCGCCGCCGGGATGGTGAGAGCATTATCCCAGTATGCCTGTTGCGGGTTTGCGAGCGGGTTCAGGCCCGAGACGCCGATGAAGATGTAGCCGCTTTCGAGCGGCAGGCCGTCGTCGTCGAAGAAGATGTTGTACGGGTTTTTTATTTCGGTTGCCATTGATTATTTCTCCTTGTCCGGCTTCCCGGGGTTGGCCTGGACGGCCTGTCCGGCGATGAGAAGACGTTTCATAAGGGCCAGTTCTTCTGGCGAGCCTTTCACGACCGACGGGAGTCTTTGCAGGATGCCGCGGACTTCGGGGTTCTTCACGGCCCAGCTGAAGGCGGCGTTGTAGGCACGGGGGAGCATGGCGCCCGTGAGCGTAACACCGGCGCCCATAGCCAGGGCCTCCGGCGTGCCGAGGTGGAGAAGATGCCCAAGCCCGGCGGAGGTCGCCGCGAAGGTCGCGAGAGGCATTGTCTGTACGCCTGTTTTCGGCATGGCGTTTGCGGGTCCCGCCTGGGCGGTAAACTCGATAACCCGGCGAAGCCCCTCAACGCGCTTTAGCTCGTCCCCGTCGAACATGACGCCGACCTGGTCGGCCATTTTCTTGATGTTGGCCGCGAATTTGTCCGGGCTGATATTCTCTCCCGCTTCCCCGGCGGCTTTCGCGAGGACCGCGGATCTTGCCGCCGCTTTTCCCTCCGGGGAGAGGTTCCGATACAAGGCTTCCACGTCCGAGCGTTTGCGGCTAAACAGGATATTCGCGATGTACTCCGGGGCTTCGTTGCCTTTTTCGAGGGCCGCCTTCAGGACGGGCCGGTCGAGTTCGCGGGCAAGGTTCGACAGTTCCGTATTCGCGACCTTCCACTTGGCGAAGTCGTTCGGTTTTCCGGCCGCCTTGATAAAGGCTCCCATGTCGTCGTTTACCGCCCCGTAAATCCCGGAGAGAATCTTTTCCCCTGTCGAGCGGACGGACGCCATGTCGGGAGCGGAGAACACGTCACCGATCTGCTTTCGAAGCAGCTCTATCGTCGCGAGGTCCTGGTCCTGGATAGCCTGTTTCCAGTCGGTGAGCGTGGTTATGACCGGCTGGACCTGTTTCGTTTTCATTTTCTGGAGCATGGCGACCGACTCGTCGATCTTGTCCAGCGTCGCCTTCATGGGGACGGCTCCGGACGGCGCAAGTCCGTCAATGACTTCTTTTTTCGCCGTTGTCCATTTTGTCAGGGCTGCACCCCTAGTTTTTACGAGGTCGTCCATGACGTCATTCGACGCGGCGGCAAGGTCGTCCGCACCGAACTGCCGAAGCACGTCCCGAACGGCGGCAGATTTCTGAGCGTACTGCTCAGCCCGCTGGACGCCGGGGCCGAAGGGGAGTTCATTGACGCGGGCCTGGAACCACCGGGAAATGCCCGTTTTTGGCGGGGAAACGTCGGTCGGGAGGATCCGCACCCCAGCGGCGGCCGCCTCGTCTAAGGGCGCGGCGGCAAATCGGGACTGTCCCGGCCTTATGCCGCCAAGGGCCGAGGTTGCCATCCCGCCGCCGATTCCCGCGGCCATTTGCCAGCCGGGAGAAAGACCTGCCTCCGCCGCGGTCTGCGCTGCGCCTCCGCCGCCGACGCCTCCCGCGACCTGCTGAACGGCGCCCGCCTTGAGTGCATCTCCTATAGCCTGCGTGAGAGACGGCGCCAGGGGCTGCGCAGAGCGGGAAAGAGCTTCCCCGAGCGCAATGGTTCCGGCCGCACCGCCCGCACCGGAAGAGGCGGCCTGAAGCACACGCTCGGCCGCGGTATCAGCCTCGGGAATTCCCATCCGGTCGAATAGCTGCTTCAGCGCGTCGGTTGGGCGCGTGAGCTTCGTGCCGAGGATGCTGTTGATGAGGTCAGTGAGCGGATCCCCGACGAACTGCGCGAGTCCCGTTGCCGCCACTCCGGCGAGGGCTCCTGGAACAGCGCCCACGCCCCCGATAGGAGCCCCCAGCCCGGCGCCGATCAAAGCGCCCCCGGCGTAAGGTCCCGCGCCCCGGATCGTGGCGCCCATCGCGCCCAGGAGGTCGGTTTTCGGCTCCTCGGGAGGAACGGGAGGAGCCTCGCCGGGTCGGGGCATCGGCGCCGCGCCGCCCAGCCGCGCGAGAGCCCCCGCGTCGCCGTAGGCGGGGGCGGGGGGAGGGGAGGGGACGGCGGAGGCGGGAGCAGAGGCGGATCCGGTCAGGGCCGGATAGGACCCTTCTTTCTGTCCGGCGGCCCGGAGCTGCGCGACCAGAGCCTTCAGGCTCGGATCCGTCGGAGGTACGGCGTCGGGGATGTCACGAATGACGATCCCGTCTTTAGTTTTAATAAAATGCGGCATTAAAAATCTACCTCCGTGCCGGACTGCGCCCCGCCGGCAGATTGCGGCCTATTCAGCACCGATGTATTCGGGAGATACGCGGCGATATAATCGGGGAACCTTTCGCCCTGCTTCACGGTCCGGCCGCCGACCTGCATGGGGGCGATGGCTGTGCCGAGCGTTCCGTTTTGCTGGACCCATTCGGTCTTTGCCCCGTTGAGCGCCCCCTCGTATGCCTGGAGTTTCGCCATGCCACGGAGAAATCCCGCGATATTTGCCGGGGCTGATGTCTCGGTCGGGAAGGCTGCTAAGGCGAGCTCGACGTCTTTGTCTGAGGCTATTCCGGGCGGAAGCATCTCCAGCACCGCCGTATTACGCATCCGAAGGTATTCCTGCCGGAGCGCGGTCGGCTCTTTTTCGGTTCCAAGTACGCGCCGAACCGATTCGGTGATCCGCGCACCGACGCCAGCGTCCCGTATTGCCGCGTCGAAGTCGGTCGCGAGGGTCGTGTACTGCTTTGCGAGAGAATTCGCCTTTGCCGCGGCGATGGCCGAGTCGTTGACGATTTTCTCGGCTCCTGCGGAAATTTCGCGGGGCTTTGGGAGTGCCTTTTTTATGGCCTCGACCTCCGCCGTGATCTTGTCGGCTTCGAGCCCGAGTTTTCGCGCCTCTACGTTCAGCTTGTTCGCCTGGGCGTCGGTGAACCCGATGTCGGCGAGCCGCTTTTTAATCACGTCCGGCTCTGCGGCAGCGGCCCGCTGCTCTTCGGCCCTCTTCGCGGCGGCTTCAAATACTTTCTCCCCGCCAGGGAGGAGCGATATTTGGAATCCGAACATATCGGCGACCTTTTCCACGTCTTCCGGGACTTCGCTTTCGGCCATCTTTGCCCACGCTTCCGCCGCGAGTGCGCCCTGCTCGTTCCCGGCTCCCCGCTCCGCTTCGGCCTGCCGTCGTATGTACTGCGCCGCCAAGTCGGGACGCCCGCCCTTGAAGGCGGAGAATATTTGAGCGCTTTCGTTGAGCGCCGCCTGCTGTTCCTCCTCCCGCATCCCGGCGACGCTGTCCTGCACAGCCTTCGCCTGATCCTTCGGGAGAAACATCGCGAGTTCCAGGTAGTCGTTCCGCGTCGCCCCGGGCTGGCGTAATTTCGCCATAAGCTCGTCGACCCTCTCCTGCTGCGCGGCGGCGGATCGGGCGGCGGCCTCTTCGGCCTGGAGCTTCATCTGAAGCATCTCGGCGTTAATGCGCGCCGTGACGCCCTGTTCTCTCTGCTGGGCGAGGCCGGAGCCGAACTGCGACATTTGGAGGAACGTCTGCATCGGGTCCTGGAACCGGTAATTCATGATGTCCGACACGTTACCACCCCCCGCTTGCATCCATGCGGCCGCCGACAAGGTTGTTTTCAGCCCGGCCCACGTATTGATACGGGTTTCCGAAGGCGTTAGCCGGGGCCGCTCCGCCGCCGAATGAGCCGCCGAGGCCGGAGTACACCCCGAGGCCGCCCATGAGCGCGTTCGGTATCGAGTTCCACATGCCTCCCCGGGCCATTGCCCCGGCTGCCTGCGCGTTGCCGACGCCCTGGCCGAGTGTTGAGGCGGCGTTGTAGCCCATGCCCGCGATACCCCCGAGGCGGGACATCTGCTGATTGATGAGCTGCGAGAGCATTTGAGGCCGGAACTGCGCGAGAGCCCCTTGAAGGTTCCCGCCGCGGAGCCCGCCCGTGGCTGAAGCGTTTGACAGCATGGCCTCTTCCCCCTGCCCAACAAGCGCTTCGAATTCCGGGCCGCCTTCGAGCTGTGCGATCATCGCGGCTTGTTCCTCGGGGTCTCCCATGCCCATGAGGGCCATCTGCTGAGAGAGCGCATGCTGCCCGGCCTGCGCGTAGGGGCCGAGATACCTCTGGAGGGCGCGGGCCTGCTTGCGCGCGGCCGACGCCTGAGAGCTGCCGCCGATGAGGCCGGATAAAAGGGACGCGCCGCCTGCTACGGCCGCGGGAGCAAGTAACGGAATAGGCATTTTAGAACCTCCCTACTTCAACTGATTAACTATGGCAAAAAGCCGTTCCATGATGCGTATCGCCTCCGGGTCATTTCCGCACATCGCGGCAAGCTGCTTGCGGGACAACTGGAGCTTCGCGCGGGCGTTTACGCTGACCGCGGCCAGGAGCCCGGCAAGGATACCGCCGTAAATCTTTAGTACGGTCTGCCGGTCCGCCTGGTCTATCGCTCCGTCGGGCTGAACGACCCAGAGGACGCTCGCCCTTTTTTTCTGCGTGTCTATCGCCATATCACGGCCCCGTCAGGACCTCGTCCCGAGTGAACGTCACCCCGTCGTCAGAAAGCGCGGCCTTGTGGTCGACCACGGCCCCCGCATCGTTGTAAATACTCAAAACTGCCGCCGTGCTCGTGCTCTTGTTGCGCCACGCCTTGTAGAGGTAGTCGAGCTTCGTCATCGCGTCCGCGTTCACCGCAGGCGCACCCTGTGGCGGTTCCGCCCGCGGATCATCAAGAAGCGCGAGAATCGCGTCGACGATGCCGTCGATCACGGCGATCTCGTTGTCTACCACGGTGATCGTCGCCGGTATTGTCGTCCCGGTATCGGTCAATATGTCCGCCGTCTCGGTTGCCATCTCGCCGAAGGTTCCCGCGCCGACGTGCCCCGCCTGCGCCTCATCCCACACGGCGTCGGCATTTTCCCCTGCCGTGGGGAGCGCGGCTATCTGCGCGTCGAGGTCCGCGGCCGCCATGCCGACCGCCGCCCGGACTCCCGCTGCGTCGAGGGTCGAGCGTGTAGATATTGCCGCGTCGATGTTGTCCCCGACAATTTTTCCGGCTGTTCCGGCGCCGTATGCGCCCGGTATTGCCGTCGCCCACGGGTCCCCCGCGGCGCTTGCTGCGGCCAGGGCCGCCCCTGTCGAACCCGCGCCCGCGTGTCCCGCGATGAGCTCATCCCATACCGCGTCGGCGATTCCTCCCTCCGTCAGCGCGGAGCCTCCCGCGTTGTCCGCGATTTCCTTGACGACGCTCCCCGCGACCGCCGCCGCGTAGGTCGTCCCCGAATCGGTGTTGAACAGATCGGCAAGGGCCGACGCCTGAATCTCGTCAACGGAAACGTCCGCGACGGCTGTCGTCAATTCGGCATGGGTCGGCGGATCGTAGGCATTCAGCGCATCGGTACATTCGGACTGGACCTCCGCATCCCACGCCGCGTTCCACGGCACCGCCGTCAACCCGACTCCCGCCGCGCCGATCTCCGCCGTGTCCACAAGGATATCCGCTACTTCCGAGGCGGTGACGCCGAACGTCCCGGCCCCTACGTGATCTGCCTGTGCTTCGTCCCATACCGCATCCGCCACGGCCGCGGCAGTCGGAGCCGCCGCGACCATATCCGTATTGGTGGTCGTCGTATCTACCAGCGTGACGCGAGCAACCACGTCGACCGCCGGGTCAAAATAGCTGGCCGCCACAAGCGTCCGGGCCTCCATCTCTGCATTTGTAGGGGGATCATACGCGTTGAGCGCGTCCGCGCACTCGCTCTGCACTTCGGCATCCCAGGCCGCATTCCAGGGGACCGCCGTCAATCCGGCACCAGCAACGCCGATCTCTGCGGTATCAACAAGAATGTCCGCAACTTCGGAAGCGGTCACTCCAAACGTCCCGGCCCCCACATGGTCAGCCTGAGCCTCATCCCACACGGCATCGGAGATTGCGGCGGCCGTCGGGAGGTCGCCGACAATCGTGTA
>CAYUME010000194.1:0-8058 GCA_964445475.1 uncultured Planctomycetia bacterium | reverse complement strand
CCTCCGGCCCCCTGGTGGTTGGTCAGCGCGTCTGCACAGATCGGGTAGCCCGCGTAAATCCCCCCCGCCAGCGCGGAGGGAGTGGACGAGGGGACATCCGGGTGTCTCGCCGGCCCCATGTAGTCGGGACACTCGCCTCCCGCCGTCACCGAACTGGGGCCCGAACCGGAGCTCGGGCAGACAAAGAGCTCGTAATCGCCGTAGACAGGGGCTTTTGTCAGGTACGAAGCGGGGTGCTCGCCCCCATGCCCCAGCAGGCACGTGAAAAATGCATCCCCGACGTGCGGCATGAAGTTCTTGTTCTTGCCGAACGAGGCAACGTAGACGTGCGCAGCCTTGTACATCTGGCTGAGGTTGCTCGCACAGGAAACCCTGCTCGCCGACTCTTTTGCAGCCGTAAGTGCCGGCAGCAGCAGCGCGACGAGAATGCCGATGATGGCGATGACGACCAGCAGTTCGATCAGCGTGAAGCCGCCAGCCCTCCCCCGCCGCCGCACCGGGGCGTTTCCGAGCGTTAATCTGGTGTCCACCATGGCCTGTCTCCCTTCCGGCATGATGCCCTTCGCGGATACCCCTTCCCCGGCGGGAGCGCCGACACCCTCTCCGAGCGGGCCCGCAGGGGCCTGGCGGACGGGGACCAGCGCAGCCGGGACAGACGTTCCTCCGGGCGGGAGTCCGGCGAGCCGGAAGAGGCCGCGGCGTGCGTGACGTCGAGGACAGGGATCGAGGGGAAGTGACGCTATTAGAAAGTATGAGAGCAGATAATTCCGGCGACGCGATGATCCGTCTTCCCCTTGCATCCCCGGCGGTCCATCCTTCGCCTTCGGCCGCCCGGTACCTTGTGTGGGGTCGTGTTGTCGGTCACCTCCTCCCCGCACGGCGGGACGCCTCCCGATCCGCCCGTCGCGACGCGCCAGGCCTCGCGGCGAACTCGTTCCCGGCGGCATACGCCGCTTTCGCTTCTTCTTACAAAATAATTATACCGGCAACCGGAGGCCAGTCAACCACAACTAATATTTTATGCATCAATTGGTCCGTTCCCGCCCTAAAGCGAAGCGGCCGCCAGGAGCCAGATCCCCTGACGGCCGCATGCGATTTCCACGGAACGTTACGTTTCCGGCCTTCCCTGGCATCGGATCCGACGTTTCCATCGGCCTGTGCTACATGCCGTTCGCCTTCAAGAATTTCACGCTCTTCCTCAGAATCTCCTCCGATCCCACGATCTCGAGTGTCGAGCTCTCGATCTTCGCGTCCTTCAGGACCTTGCAGACGCCCTTCAGGTCGACCACGCCGTCCCCCAGTGCGATCGTCGAGAAACCGCAACCGAACTCCTTCCCGCGCTTCGCCTTCCATTCCGGGCCAAGATCCTTCCAGTGGACGTGATGGATCTTTTTCTTGAAGACCTTCGCCATCTCGACGGGGTCTGCCCCGCCCAGCCAGGAATTTCCCGTGTCGAGGTTCACGCCGAGGGAAACGGGATTCCCGAGCAGGTCCATGACGTCCTGGATCCCCCGGATCGAGTCGGTGATCGGGCCGTGGGGCTCGAGCAGGATGCGGACGCCGAAGTCCGCCGCCATCCGCACGGGCTCGTGCAGCTTTTCGGCCGTGATGAAGACGCGTTGGTCGTACGTCAGCTTCTCGGCCCACGGGGAGCGCGGGTCGGTCTCGGTCGTCACCACGTCCTTGATCCCGATGGCGGCTGCGAAGCGGACCGCTTTCATGATCTCGGCGGTCCCGTACTTGGCCGGGCTGCTGGGCTCGAGAAGCGCCGCATGGGCGCAGACCGTGGAGGGGCGGATGCCGTACTTCGCGAAAAGGCGTTTCACCTCGAAGGGGTTGTCGTCGAGGCTGACCGTCGGCGAGAAGCCGGCCGACCCGAGCATGCTGCCGCCCGAGTTGGTGTCCGTGATGTCCGCGCAGCGGAACCCCATCGCCTTGGCGCGCTGGAGCTGCCTCTCGACACTAGCAAACGGCTCGATCAGCAGGAAGACGCCGATGTCCATGTCCGACTCCTTTCCCGGATAGGGGTTCACGCCCCGGATCGGGGCCGCCTGCGCTTACAGCAGCGACTTCAGGTGACGTATGCTCCGGTCGGCCTGCTCGATCGTCCCGCACTCCACCGAAAAGACGATATCGCGCGGGACCTTCCGGCAGATCGCGACCACCCGCTTCCAGAGTCCACACGCCCCGCCTTTCGACGGGTTCAGCCGCCCGCCAGGCCGATCCAGGCCTGGTGGATCGACGCGAGCCGCTCCCGTCCCGTCTCGCCGTCCAGGACCGCCACTCCGTAGCGCAGGTCCAGGGTCTCCCCGGCCTTCAGAACCAGCGGCTGTTTCCAGACATTCGGGGTGGCCGCGAGATAGGAGAACGGCTTGTACATGGTGAACATGCCGGCGGGGGCCCGCGGGTTCTTCGGGTGGTCGAGGAGCGCCGCCGTGACCGGCTTGCCGTCCGCGGGGGCGGTGCAGGCGGACCAGGCCGACGGGGTGACGTGCTCCGTCCCCCGGACGAGTGGACCGACGGCGCCGGACGCGTGGAGGAACGTATCCGCCCCGTCCATGGACGTCACGAACCGCATGCCGAGCCCCTGGTAGTGCGAGCCGGAGAGGGAGACCCCGTCGACGCCCGGCGCGGGACGGATCGTCGTCCGCCACGTCAGCAGGGTCGCCCCCTGGACGACGCCGTGGACCGCGACCGAGCGGTCCTCGACGGCCGTCGGCTTGTCGCTGCCGGCGGGGATCCAGTTCAAGCGCTGGTCGATCCGGACGCCGCCGCCCGGGATCGCGGTCGTTCCGGCCGCGGCGGCGGGGACCTGCTTCCCGCTCGTCCCGGCCTCGGACCAGAAATCCATGCCGTCGACGGCGAGGGCGAACATCAGGCCGCGGTGATGGACGTGGTCGTGCGGGGAGTCCCGCAGGATCTGCACGCCGCCGGGGGTGCAGAGCGTCTTCACGTAGGGCTTGAACGGCGCGTCACCGTGCCGGTAGGTCAGGACCGGCTTCCCGTCCAAGGTCACCGTGACAAGCGCGTCGTCCCGGACGGCCACGGGGGCCGGTCCGGACGGCTCTCCCGAGCCCGCGGCCGTGCAGCCCCAGGCCAGCCCCAGGGCGGCGACCGTGACGGCGCATCGCATCATGGGCGGATCCCCTAAAGCGTCCAAGGCGCTCGCAGGGGACGGGAGAGCATCTTCGACGCCTCCGGGTCGCCGAGGATCGACTCCTTCTCCCAGTCCCAGCGGATCTTCCGCTTCAGCCGGATCGCGATGTCGCCGAGGTGGCTGACGAGGTCCGACCGGACCGCGTCCTCGATGAAGCTGACCGGGTCCTTGCGGCTCTTGATGCAGTCGACGAAGTTCTGATAGTGGTTCCGGCTGTCGACCAGGTGGACGTCGTTCTCCCCCGGCACGGCCTCCTTCAGCGAGGCCGGATCTGCGTTCCAGCGGCCGCGCGAGACCTCGATCCACCCGTCCGTCCCGACGAACCGCGTGTTGTCGCCGCCGGGCTTGAAGGTCATTTTCACGCCGTTCGCAAAGGAGAGCTTGACGTCCCAGTCGAGGACCGTGTTGTAGAGCCCCTTGTCGGGGATGCGGCCGGTCCCCTCGACCTCGGTGACCCCGGCCTTGTGGATGTCGTACCCCCAGACGAGCTGGTCGAGGGGATGGGCGCCCCACCCGGCGATGAAGCCGAGGGCGTAGTCGTAGATGTGGTAAGTCCCCTGGTTCGTGCACCGGTCCTTCGTGTAAGGCGCCATCGGGGCCGGGCCGAGCCACATGTCGTAGTCGAGACCGGGGGGGACGGGAATCTCGTCCGTGGAGCCTCCGGAGGCCCCGTTGGGCGCGGTGACGTGGAGCTCGGTGATCTTCCCGATCTTGCCGCTCCGCACCAGCTCGCATCCTTTGCGATCCTGCTGGTTCTGCGACCGCTGCTGGGTTCCGTACTGGAAGACGCGCTTCCGGTCGCGGACCTCCTTCCGAAGGGTCTGGTCGTGAAGGACGCTGATGCCCAGCGGCTTCTCGACGTAGATGTCCTTGCCCGCACGGACAGCCAGGAGGGCGGCGACAACGTGCCAGTGATCCTGCGTGGCGATGACCACCCCGTCGATGTCCTTCCGAGCCAGCAGCTCGCGCAGGTCGGCGTAGGGCGTTCCGCCGCACTGCTGGGCGCGCGCTTCGCGCCGGTCCTTGAAGCAGTCGGCCACCGCGACGCTCTGGGATCCCTTGCAGCGCTGGAACTGGTTGAACAGGTGGGTCCCCTGCCCCCCCACGCCGATGTGGCCGAGGCAGACCCGCTCGCTCGGGGGATCGGCGCCCAGGACAAGGGAGGGGACGATCATGGGTGCGGCGACCGCCCCGGCCGCGCCCCGCAGCATCGCGCGCCGCGTCATCGTGGGCCTGCTCATAACCTCCTCCTTGGATGGGGTTCGGAGCGCCGCGCTCCCGTTCGGCGGAGATTCTATCCCCGCCGGGTGGCCCCGTCTTCCAATAGAGGACAGTGAAGGATATTAGACATTTCGCTTCCCGGCGCCGGACCCGTCGGCTACAATCCGGCCGATGGCCACCCAGTCCGTCCCCATCTTCCAGGACCACGGCCGCACCTACCATGCGGACTCGTGCATGCCGGTGGTGGAAGCGGTGCGACGCGGGGAGCTCCGCCTGGAGGCGCGGGCGCGGGGCACGTACCCGGGCACGCCCCTTCCCGCGGGGGTGCTCCCCGGCCTCCGCAGCGTCGGCTTCTGGGACGCCTCCCGTCCGCAGTCGTGGGGGCTCCCCTGGCACCGGAACGAGGGGATCGAACTGACCTTCCTGGAAACGGGACGGACCCCGTTTGTCCTGGCCCGGAAGACCTTCCTGCTCCAGCCCGGCGACCTGACGATCACGCGCCCCTGGCAGCCCCACCGCGTGGGCAACCCGACGGTCGGCGTCGGCCGCCTTCACTGGGTCATCCTCGACGTCGGCGTCCGTCAACCGCACCAGGCGTGGCGGTGGCCGTCCTGGCTGATCCTCTCCGGGACGGACCTGGACGACCTGACGTCGTACCTTCGGGGGAACGAGCAGCCGGTCTGGCGGGCAGGCGCCGGCATCCAGCGGTGCTTCCAGCAGATCGGCAGCGCGCTGCCGGCGGAGGACACGCCCGGCGGCTGGTCCCGCCTGGCGGTCTTCATCAACGAGCTCTTCCTGCTGCTCCTCGGCATGTTCCGGGAGCAGCGGATCCCCCTCCGCAAGTCGCTGACCACGGCGCGACGCAGCACGGAGCTTTTTCTCGACTCGCTGCGGGGGAGCCTCGCCGAGAAGTGGACGCTGGAGGCGATGGCGAAATGCTGCGGGCTGGGGACCACGCGGTTCGTCCACTACTGCCGCCTGGTCACGAACCAGACCCCCCTCCAGCACCTCAACGCCCTTCGGGTCGAGCGGGCCTGCGAGCTGCTCCGTCGGTCCCCGGGGCGGAGCGTGACCGACATTGCGATGGACTGCGGGTTCGCCACGAGCCAGTACTTCGCGACCGTGTTCCGCCGCCTGGTGCGCTGTTCGCCGCGCGAATACCGGGCGACCCGCGCGTTTCCGTCGCGGCGGAATCCCATGCCATAACGAGTTGTCGTCAGCCTCTAGTCGCCCGGCTCCAGCTCGACGACCCGCACGGCGAAGGGCGGCAAGGCGGTCGTCCAGGAGGCCCCCGGCTTGACCTCGCCGGCCTGCGCGTCCGGATAAACGGAGCGCCACCGCAGCGTCCGGTCACGGGAGAAGAGGAACGGGAACGCGTCGACGGGCAGCGAAATCAGGCGCTCGCAATCGGAGGGATTCCGGACGGCGAGGATCGCCCGTTCCGGGAGGGCGTGGACGAAGGCGTACGGCTCGCCCCGGGACGGATCCCCCCCCGCCATGCCGCCCCGCGCAAGCAGGCTGTCGCGTTCCGCCGCCCAGCGCAGCCAGCGGGACAGGGCGGTCCATTGGTCCCGGGTGGTGACGGCCGGCGCCAGGTGGAGGTCCGCTCGGAACGTGCCGCGGGCGCAGGCCAGGACGGCCATGCGCTCCCAGGACGTGAAGTGCTCGTCCCGCTCCCCCACCGTCCCCTGCACCTCGGGAAGATCGCTCCCGAGACGTCCCTGGATGATCGCCCCCGCGGCGACGGCGTGCAGCGGGACCTGCGCGCGATCGCGGAATTCGCGGTGCAGGATCGAGTCGACGAAGGTGATCCACCGCTCGCGTCTCGGCGCGTCGGCCGGCTGGGATGCGAAACCGAAATCGGCCCCCCCCCTCCAGAGGGCGTCCGCCTGCGTCAGCCACCAGGGACTGGGCCAGAATCCGTCCCCGAGAAGCAGAAAGACGGTCGGGCTCATGCGACGGATCTCGGCCAGGGTCTCGAGCGCGGCATCGGTGGAGGCCACGGCGGCATAGGGCCCCGCGCGGTGTCCGTGCGTCGCGTCGCTGCAGGGAGCCGCGAACCCGTCCAGGCGGAGCAAGGCGATCCCTCCCTCCCGCTGGATCGTGGCCACGCGATCGAGGAATCGTTTCCGGGCTGCGCTCTCGCCCAGGCAGCAGGACGGGAGGGGAACCGCAGGGGCCGCAGGCGTCCCGTCGGGCACGGGAGCGGACGACGCGGGGTCGCCGGACGCCGACAGACGTGCCCCGAGCGAGGCCCCGGATCCGTCCAGAGCCTGGCGGAGCGCCCTCCAGCCCCCCGGGAAACGCGTCGCGTCCAGGATCCAAGGCTCTCCCGCCGCGTCCCAGCCGGCGTCCAGAAGGTAGGCGTGAAACGGCGTCCCGTACTCCATCTTCATTCGGGTCACGAGAGCGGCGATCGATTTTTTCGCCTGATCCTCGTCGTACGGGGAGAGGTCGAGTCGCGTCGAGAGGACGAGGAACGGGCTGCGTCGGGGGGCGCGAAGCCGATCCAGGTAGGCGAAGAACGACTCCTGGACGCGCCCCCGGAATCCCGCTCCCACGACGGCGGTCCGGCTGTCGAGCGTCCCGTGGTCCAGCCGGATGCCGACGAGATGGCCGAGCGACACCTCCCCGTCCGTCGCGCGGTTCTCCGCCGAGGGGTACTCGCACCCCCAGAAGAGGTCCCCGACATAGACCGGCTGCCCGGGTCCCGCGTGATCGACGGCCGGGCGCTCCGGCTTGAAGCGCTCCAGATCGATCCGGTCGATCAGGAGCGGGGGGCCGTCCGCCTCGACCTGAATCCCCTTGCGGACAACGCCCCGGCCGCTCTCCAGCGCGTAGGTCACAACCACCGTCAGTCCGGTCCCGTTGTGACGGAAGGTCGAGCGGATGCGGGCGGGCCCCTTCGGGGAGGTCTCCCGGTCCCACCCGACGGCCTGGAAGTCGGCGTCGCTCAGCTTCCGACCTCCTTCGAGGGTCAGGACGAATTCGGCGGCATCGCGCAGGCCTACGTCCGCCTCCCCGGCCAGGCGGTTGGCCACGGCCACGGTCCTCGGTGCGCCCTCGCGCAGCACGAAGGTCCTTACGATTTCGTCGTTGTAGAGATGGACCGTCCCGCCCGAGACGGCAATGCCGGACGCGCCGTCCGGCTTCGGAAGGCGGGGCGACTCCAAGGCACCGCAGGCGCCGAGCAGGAGCGGCAGGAGCAGGATCCGAACCCGAAGCCTTTGCGTCACGATGCGCCTCGATCTCGAGACCGGCTTACGCACCCGCGGGGACACCGTCGCCCGGCTCAGGCGGTCAGGACGTTTCGGAGCATGGCGGGGAGGATGCCCCCCTGCCGGTAGGTCTCGACGTCCAGCGGCGTGTCCAGGCGCGCCACCGCCTCGAAGGCCGAAACGGTCCCGTTCCCGTTCCGGGCCGTCACGCGGACCGTCATCCTCGGACGCAGGTCTTGATCGAGCCCCTCGATGTCGCAGACCGCGTCCCCCGACAGGCGGAGGGAGCCCGCGCCCTGCCCGGCCGGGAACTGGATCGGGAGAACCCCCATGCCGACCAGGTTGGCGCGGTGGATGCGCTCGAACGACTCGGCCAGCACGGCCCTCACCCCGAGCAGGTGCGTCCCCTTGGCCGCCCAGTCGCGGGAGGAGCCGGTGCCGTACTCCTTTCCGGCCACGATC
>CAYUME010000193.1:0-8144 GCA_964445475.1 uncultured Planctomycetia bacterium | reverse complement strand
CAGGCCAGCTCGGCATGGCCGGCGCCGGCGGGGAGTGCGACGCGCGGGGCCTTCGAATCCCCTCCGTCATGGCAGTCGAGGCAGGCGGAGGTCTCGCCGAAGGCGCCCAGGCCGGCGGACAGGACGAGGGCGATCCCGGCCGCGGGGAAAAACGGGCGAAAGCGTGTCGTCGGTTCGAACAGGCCCATCCGGATGCCGCCGTCCTCAGCAGGCCGCGGCCGGGGCTTTCCGCTCACCCCCCGGCTCCGCCGGGCCCCCCGCTGGGTCCCGGCCCTGTCGACTATAGCACGTTCCCTCTACGGAAAGAACGCCCGGGCCCCGGCCCACGCGCCGCGCGCGACGAGCTCGACGGCCGCGCACAGGCCGTACCGGAACCGCGTCGACATCCGGATCATGGGGGGCGCACTTATACATTACAATATACATTATACTATACCTTATAAATCATACTATCAGCCGGCGCGGGGGTCAATCCCAAAGCGGGGCCGCCCCCGCGCCGCCCGCCCGGCGGGGCTCACTGGTAGACGTGCAGGCTCCCCCCCGCGGTGGGCAGGAGGTTCATCCCGAGATACGTGAAGACCACGGCGCCGAAGGAGACCACGAGCAGCCACATCCCCCCCGCGCCCTGCCACCCCGGCATCCGGCGCAGGTGCAGGTAGATCATGTAGGCCAGCCACGTCACCAGGGCCCAGTTCTCCTTCGGGTCCCAGGACCAGTAGTCGCCCCACGCGAACTTCCCCCACGCCGCCCCCATCACGAGCCCCATCGTGAGCGCGCTGACTCCGAAGACCGCCGCCCGGTGGGCGTACAGCGCGAATCCCGCCTCCGGGCTCCCGCCCTCCGCGGCCGGAGGCCCGGCCCGCCCCGGGACCAGGAGCGCCAGGAGCGCCAGCACGCACGACGCGAAGAGCCCCGCGTACGAGATGAAGTAGATCACGACGTGGGGGACGAACCACCCGCTCTGGAGCGCCGGCGGGAGGTTCACCAGCTCCACGTCCGGCCGGTAGAGCGCATAGCCGAGACCGAGCAGCGCCACCGCGGCGGAGAACGGGATGAGGATGGTCAGCCGGTGCAGCCCGATCAGGACGAACGTCACCACCGCCACGCACCACGGGTAGAAGAGCATCGTCTCGAACAGGGTCTTGAACGGCGGGCGCCCCGCCTCGACCCAGCGGCCGGCGATCAGCACCGTGTTCACCGCGAAGGCGGCGGCCAGGACCGCCAGTCCCAGCAGCTCCAGCGCCACGCCCCGCCGGTCGCCCGCCCCGGCCTTCCGCCCCCGCCACCGCTGCACGACCGCGGCGGCGGAGACGACCGCGGCCGTCCCGTACAGGACCGCCGCCAGGACGACCCACGGATGGCTCCCGAGCAGGGCTTCAAGCGTCATAGCCGGTCCTCCCGTTCTCCGCGGGCGCGGCCGGCGGGGGATCGGCCCGGCGGGCCGCCGCGGACGCCCGGGCCCTGGCGAGCCTCGGACGCACATAATAGATGAAGATCACCCCGAGGCAGATCGCGATGAACCCCGCCCAGACCAGCGGCAGACCGGGGTCCTTCACGACGAGGATCCCCGAGTAGGTCGGGTCCTCCTTGCGGTAGTTCGACTGATAGAAGGTGTAGCCGCCGTACGTGAGCGGGTCGTTCACCTCGATCGTCTTGCCCAGGACCTTCCGCTCCCCCTCGAGGATCGCCAGCCGGGCCCGGTAGTCCTTCACGTCGTCGGGCTTGAGCTTGAAGACGAGCAGGGTCTTTTCGTCCTGGAGGCGGAGGGGGTCGCCGTGGGCGGCGGAGAGCAGGAGCGTGCGCGTCGCGCCGCCCTCGCGGAGCTCGATCTCCACCACGGGGTTCTTCCACTCCGGGGAGAGGGACTCGGGGATGTGGGCCTCCTCCGCGGAGGCATACAGGCGGGCCCGGGCGCCCGCCACGCCGGGCAGAGGCCCCTCGTCGGGCGCCAGCGGCTCGCGCCGGACGACGCGTCCGGCCTCGAGCGTCCAGGCCTCGCGACGCTTCGCCACCACCACCGTCTCTTTCGCGGGCGGGACGTACGCGTCGCCGTGGCGGTACACCAGCCGCGGGCCGGCCTTCGCCACCCCCCCGTGGCCGAAGTCGGGCATCTTCTCGAAAAGCCAGCGCTTCTCGCCCGGGCCACCGGACGCTGGCGTCACCTCCACCTGCAGAGCGGGGTTGTTCGGGTTGGGCGTCCGCGTCGTGGGCTTGCGGGTCTCCGTGTCAAAGACGAAATCGGGCAGGTAGGCCAGCACCCGCACGCGCCACCCCCCCGCCACCGTGTAGGTGCCGTCGGGCTGCACGACGACCTCCTCCGGGGGCGACGCGTCGTCCTTCCGGACGGCGAGGACATGGGACTCGGCGCGGGGCTCGGCCCAGCGGGCGACCTCCGCATCGGGCGGCGCCTCCGCGAGCAGCCGAACGATCGGGCCGCCGATCGGCGCGAGATCCGCGGTGTCGCGCCCCGGGACGCCGGCCAGAAAGTGGAGCCGCTTCTCCGATCCGGCGGCCCCGACCACGACCTGGAGGATGACGCCCCCCTTCCCCTCGGGGACCTCCTGCAACTCGGTCCGCAAATGGAAGTCCGGGAACTCGCGCAGGACGCGGAACGCGGCCCCGCCCGACCCGAGCGCCGTCCAGTCCGCCGCCTCCTTCACGCGGAGGGACCGGAGGACCTCGAACGACTCCCCTGACCGCTCGTAGACGTAGAAGCGGTACTCGGGCGGGTAGTGCTCGATCTCGAATTTCTCGAGCCGGACCGAGAACCCGAGCGGGCGGCGCTCGACCGGCTCTCCGCGGGCGTCCGCGCGGACCGCCTCGGTCACGCTCTCTCCCTCGTGCAGGTCGATCCGCCCCTGGAACCCCCATCCCCCCCCCAGGCTCCCGCCGGCCCGGGTCAGGACGACCCCGGCGTGGGAGGGGGGGGGGCCCCACCGGTCCACCCGCCACGCGCGGTACCGGACCACGACGAGAACAAGGCTGGCCGCCAGTAGGGCCAGGAATCCGTGGAACCAGACGGTGTGGAAGAGGTCGATCCGGACGACGAACGTCCCGACCATCGTCGTCACCAGGAGGACCAGGAGGAGCGCGACGGCGAAGGGGAGCGAGGTCAGGACCCGGTAGAGGGGCCGACGGGCCGTCGTGGCCGCGGTCCCGAGGACGGCGATCCCGACAACAGCCGCCGCACTCCGGACCCCGCTGCCGGCGCCCAGCCTCGGGAGCATCCAGCCGACCCCGAGCAGGAGGACCCACAGGACGGCCAAGCCGCCCAGGCAGGGGATAAACCGAGGCGGGCGCGGAGGCGACGGCACAGCGGGCGGGGCGGCATCCATGTCGGATCTCGCTTATTTCAGGGATTGCCCGGGCAATGGACCGGCACCGCCATGCGGTGACAGATTATAATTCCAGGTCGACCTGCATTCCATGACCTTACGCACATCGCCCCAACCCGGGCCGGCCCGATCCCTCCCCCCCCTTTCCATTACCCACATCTTTCCCGTTTCAAAGGAAACTTGTCACCCAGGCCCGGTCCCCCTCAGAAGACGTAGAACAGATGGGGAGATGTGGCTGTAATCCGTGAACTCTGTGGCAATCTGCGAAATCTGTGTGCCGCCCCACGAGGGATCCCCGCACGTGGAACCCCTTCCTGGGCCTGCTCGAGCCATCGCTTGACGTAGAGATGTGGGGAAAGGAAAGCCCCCCTGGGTCGGAGAGGGCGTCGGACAGCGCCGACCAGGCCGTATCCAGCGTGCACCGTCGGTCCATCAGGGGCAGCAGGGCCATCACGGCGCGCTTGACCAACCGGCGGACGCGCCGCTGCCCGCACTGCTCCCGGCGGCAGAACTCGAACGCCTGCGCCTCGGCCTGCGCCAGGGCGGCCTGAAGGCGCTCGGCGGGCGTCCCCTCGCGGCAGAGTGGCGCGGCGGCCCGGACGGACACGGCATGGAGGTGCCCCGGTGGCGCGCGGGGTAACGGTCGCGGGTCCGGACGCGGCAGGGCCCCGTTCATGGGAATCCCCTGGAATGGAGCGAGCAGACCCGACGTACGCAAAAAGCCGTCCCGGCCGGACCGTGCAACCCGGTCACCGGGCGGCGGTCGCCGACCCGCCGGGGACCCCATATTGATATTATATTAGCAATATATACCTTTTTCAATGTTATATTCAACCACCGCGTTGTCAAGCCTTGCATCAATAATCCCGACACGCCGGGGTCCGGGCATGCGGAACAGGCGACTCCCGCGTCGGATTGCCGGCGGGAACGGCTCCGGGCGGGCACGAGACCCGCCCCTTGGCGCTCACCCGGCCCGGTCCGCGTCACGGGGCATCCTGGGGCGGAGGTGTGGACAGGAGCCGGCGGGCGGATCGGGGGGACAAAGAGGAGGAATCTCTCGCGATGTCGCGCGGAGGCTCAACGGCGGCCGCCGGCGGCCGCCCGGCCGGGACATTGCGCGGCCAGATACGCGACGGTCGTGTCCTTCAGCGCCTTCCGCAGCAGGTCCGCTACGCGGCACCAGAGCCGGTTGGTGGGACATTGCCGGAGGCGCTTGCAGCCGGCCGTTTTCTTCAGGCAGGGGACGGGCAGGATCTCCTCGCCGAAGACAGCGGCCACATCATAGGCCGTGATGCGGTCGGGCGTCCGAGCCAGACGGTACCCGCCGTCCTTGCCCATGACCGACTCCACGAGGCCGCGGTGCTTCAGGTCGAAGAAGATCCGACGGAGGAACGGCTCGGGGATTCCCTGCTCCTTCACGATCACGCTCAGGGGCAGCGGCCGCCCCGGCGCGCCCCGCCAGGCCCCGCGCAGCGCCATCTCGACCACCGCACGGAGACCGTAGCGGACCTGGGTCGACATCTTCATCATGAGAACACATACCAGAAAAACCCGGCACCGTCCCGCCGGGGCGCCCCGGACCGACCGACATACCTATACCATCCCACTACTGTATAAACGCACTATGCACCGGTACCGCGCGGATGTCAACCCACTTCTAGCGGCAAGCGCCTCCCGATCCGCATCGCCACAAATCAAAAAACCGGGAGGGACCGCCAGGCAGCAAGGATCAAAGAGGCGGACCCGAGAGACCGCCGTGGCACGGAACGCTTCACCGCCGTGTCAACCCCGCCCCCCGCGGCGACGCCACCGCCAGCGGCGGCGTGCCGGCTGGGGCGGCGCCGGAGCCGCCGCGTCCGCCTCGACGAGGATCGACCGCGCCAGGTCCCGGTCGATCGCGTAGCAGGCGCCGTCGAGCCGCACGCAGAGGACCGGGGTCCGCCGGAGGACCTCCAGCCGCGCGCCCGGCAACAGGCCGAGGCCGGCCAGGCCGAGCAGGGCGTTATCGTCCGCCGCCCCCAGCACCCGCACCGTCGCCCGCGCCCCGGCGGGAAGCGCCTCGAGCGGGACCAGCCGGTCGCGCTTCTCGGGATGAGCGGTCATGCCCGTTCCTCAGAGGCCGTACGCCGCCAGCCCCGCGTTGAGCAGCCCCGCCGCGGCGAAGGCGGCGACGAAGACGAAGGCCACGATCGCCGCCGTCGTCCGGAGACCGAACTCCTTCCGCAGCACCATCAGCTGCGCGAGGCAGGGGATGAAGAGCGTCAGCAGGACCGCCGAGACGACGAGCTGGCGGGTCCCGAGCAGGCCGGTCGTGGCCAGGTCGTAGAGCCCCGCCGCGCCGTAGTCGCGCCGGAAGAATCCGAAAAGGAGGAATCGGCTCGCCGCGTCGGGCAGCCCCGCCAGGCGCGCCAGCGGCCGCAGCGCCGCCTCGACCCCGCCGAGCAGGCCCGTCCACTCCAGCCCCCAGAGGATCAGGCTCGCTGCCGCGAAATAGGGCAGCACCTCGAGGAGGTAACGCCCGATCCGCATCGCCGACTTCCGCGCGATGTGCCACGGCGACGGCCACCGCAGCGGCGGCAGCTCCGTCAGCAGGCGCGGCGGCGGGCCGGGCAGGCTCCGACCCGCCGCGAGCCCCGTGACCAGGAAGGCCAGCAGCACCACCCCCGCCCAGACCGCCAGCGCCCACGGCGAGAAGGAGAGGATCGCCAGCACGACGCCCAGCTGTGCCGCGCAGGGCGTTGCCAGGGACATCAGGAGCACCGCGATCAGCCGCTCGCGGCGCGTCGGCAGCGCCCGTGTCGCCAGCGTCGCCGTCGTCACGCACCCGAGCCCCAGGATCAGCGGGATCGCCGCCTGCCCCCCCAGTCCGATCCGCGCCAGGAACCGGTGGACCAGCACGCCGAGCCGGGGCAGGTACCCCGAGTCCTCGAGGATCCCGAAGCAGAGGTAGAAAAGGCCGACCACGGGGACGATGATCGCGACGGCGTACGTCACCGCCAGCGTCCAGAGCCCGTTCTCCCCCGTCAGGAGACTCCGGAGCGCGGCCCCCGGCACGACGGCCTCCACCAGGCCCGCGACCCACGGCGTGAGGTGAGCCGCGAAGACGTGCCCCTCGATCCAGTCGACCACCGTCCCCGCGCCGAAGACGCCGACGACCTGATACAGGGCGTACAGGACCGCGGCAAGGACGAGGAAGCCGCCGACCGGGTGGAGCAGGAGGGTGTCCAGCGTGGCCCGGGCGGGCCGCTCGAGCGCCGTCTCGCCGCCGAGGGCCTCCGCGGCGACGTCCAATGCCCACGCCCGACGCGCCATCCCGACGTGGACGGCGGCCGAGCCCGAGGCGTGGAAGCAGCCGCCGCAGCCGGCCGCCTCGGCGCCTCCCGGGCAGGCGGCGTCGCGCGTCGCGGCAGCCGCCTTGAGCAGCTCGGGATCGGCCGCCGCACGGGCCCGGAAGTCGGGGTCGTTCAGGAGCAGCAGGAGCCCCGCCGCGCGCGGGGTCGCGCCGAGCCGCGCGAGCCGATCCTCCCGCGAGGCGAGAAACTCCGCCACGGACGGGGGATAGGCGACGGGCGGAGGGGGAGACGGCGGGACCGGGACGCACAGGATCTCCCGCAAGCGATCGATCCCCGAGCCCTTCGTCGCCACCGTCCCGCAGACCGGCACGCCGAGCCGCCGCGCCAGCGCGACGGGATCGACCGTCCGCCCCGACGCCTCCAGCTCGTCGAGCATGTTGAGGACCAGCACGACCGGCAGCCCCGCCTCCATCAGCTCGGCGGTCAGGACGAGCCCCCGGGCGAGCTGGGGGGCGGGAACGACATGGACGACGACGTCCGGCGGATCGTCGAGCAGGAAGCGCTGCGTGACGCGCTCCTCCTCGCGCAGGGCCCGGAACGACTCGATGCCGGGCGTGTCGACGATCTCCGCCTCCGCCCCGCCGAGCCGCACCGTCACCCGGGTCACCTCGACCGTCGTCCCCGGGTAGTTGGAGACCATGACATAGCGTCCGGTGAGGGCGGTGAAGAGGCAGCTCTTTCCGACGTTCGGACCGCCGACGAGGGCGATCCGCCGGACGGCGCGCCCGGGGCGCGGGATCCGCGGGGCGATGGGGACCGGGGGGGTGGTCGTCATCATGGGATCACGCGGTGCGCCAAGAACCCGCCGCCGTTGTCCGCGCCCTCCGTGGCCGAACCCGTCTTCGTGCTCTTCGCGTGCCTCGCGGCCTGCCTCTCCGCGTACTCCGTGGCCTTCCTACCGTCCGCATCGCCGGCAGAGGCCGTACATCTCCATGCGATGCCGCTGAGGGAGGAACCCGTGTCGCCGGGCCAGACGTTCCTGCAGACGCTCGATGGCGGGGTCGACGACCTCCACGACGCGGCCGCAGCGGGTGCAGACGAGGTGGTCGTGGTGGGCGTGGTTGAACTGGTGCTCGTAGCGGGTGACCCCGTCGTCGAAGGAGACGGCACGGCAGAGGCCGCACTCGCAGAGGAGCTTCAGGGTCCGGTAGACGGTGGCGTGGCCGACCGTCGGGTGCTTCGCACGGACCAGCCGGTGGAGCTCGTCGGCGGTGAGGTGGCGCTCCGTCTGCAGGAAGACGTCGACGACGAGACGCCGGCGGGCGCTCCGCCGGAGCCGGCGCGCCGCCAGGAACTCCTCCAGGACCTTCGCCTCGGGCGGGGTCGGCACGGGACGCCTCCAATATTGATAATGATATTCATTTGCATATCAGGGATCAAGGAAATGCGGGCGGGTCGCCACGCCGGGCGGCGGGGAGGGGATCCCCGGCCGTTCCCGGATGCCGGCCGGGCCCCC
>CAYUME010000192.1:0-8157 GCA_964445475.1 uncultured Planctomycetia bacterium | reverse complement strand
CTGCCGCGCTTCTACGGCGATTCCGCGATCTTCTACTTCCTCTACACGCGGCACCTGGCCGCAGAGCCCGCCCCGCCCCCCCTGGCCGTGCAGGCCGGCGGCCAACAGGGCGGGCACGTCATCCTGCGGAGCGACGCAGGCGACGGAGCCACCGTCGTCGGCTTCCGCTGCACGGACTACTTCGGCCAGCACCACCACCTCGACCAGGGGAGCTTCGTGATCTTCCGCAACGGCCTGCTGGCGCTCGACGCGGGAACCTACCAGCGCGTCGGCGGCCCGCAGGCGGCCACCGACGCCCACAACACCCTGCTCTTCGGCGGCGAAGGGCAGCGCCGCCAGGGCTACCAGAGCGCCGCCACGCTCGAGGCGTTCACCCAGCGGCTCCCGCAGGGCCTGGAGACCGGCGACATCCCCTTCTACAAGCACGCCGGCGACTGGTCGGCCGCGGCGGGCCAGTTCGCCCAGGCGTACGCCCCGGAGACGGTCCGGAGCTGCGTGCGCCAGGTCCTCTTCCTCCGGCCCGGCACCGTCGCGGTCGTCGACCACCTGGAGGCGCCTCCAGGCCGGTCGCTGCCGGAGGTCCGCTGGCTGTTGCATCTGCCCGGCCGGCCGGAGGTGGACGGGCCGGTCGTGATCGCCGCAAACGCGACGAGCTGGCTGCGGTGCCGGCCCCTCGTTCCCGGCGCGGCCCCGAAGGTGGAGGACTCCCTCAAGACCCCCGCCGGCCCCAACGCCCCCAACGGCGTCCCGGCCGTCATCGCCACGTCGCGCGTCACGTTCGCGTACGGGGGGAAGCCCCGGCTCGCCCTGGTCCACCTCCTGGACGTCGGGGACGGGAAGCCGGCGGAGGCCGGGCCGGATCCCCAGGTCGAGATCGAGGCGCAGGCGGTCCGGCTAACGCTGGGCGGAAAGACGTTCGTCTTTTCCGCGCGGCCGCCGTTCGAGGTCTCGCCCCGCGCGCCGTAGGGCACGCTCCCCGCCTGACGCATTACGCTCCACGCTCTACGCCATCACGACTTATCCCCCCGTTCCCGCCACCCCGCCCCGGTTCTGCTTCCCAAGCCCGCCATCGCCTCCGCAGTCCTCCGACCGGAATTCATTCCGACATGACCTCGCGCCTTCCCGCATTCATTGCAGTTCCCTTGACGCCTGGAGTCGCGCGTTTCGCGCGATGCATCACCCGTCAATTGCCCCGGAGCCTTCATGCCCCGCACCCCGCTCGCCGCGGCCCTCCTCGCCTTCTCCGGTCTTCTGCCCCCGGCATCCCGCGCCGCCCCCCTCCCCACCCCCGTCCTCCCCGACGGCTTAGGCACCAACATCCACTTCACCGATCCCCAGCCCGGCGAGATGGAAATGCTCGCGAAGACGGGGATGCGGTGGATCCGCATGGACTTCAGCTGGGGCGGGACGGAGCGTGAGAAGGGGCAGTACGACTTCTCCGCCTACGAGCGCCTCCTGAAGGCGATGGAGCCCCACGGCCTCCGCGCCCTCTTCATCCTCGACTACGGCAACCGCCACTACGACAACGGCCTCTCGCCCTGTTCCGAGGAAGGCCGCCAGGCCATGGCCCGCTGGGCCGTCGCCGCGGCGAGACACTTCCAGGGCCGCGGCATCCTCTGGGAGATGTGGAACGAGCCGAACATCGGCTTCTGGAAGCCGAAGCCCAACCCCGGCGATTACGTCAAGCTTGCCCTCGCCGTCGGCAAGGCCCTGCGCGAGGCCGCCCCGGGCGAGACCTACATCGGCCCCGCCACCTCCGGCATCGACATGGCTTTCCTCGAGACCTGCTTCAAGGGCGGACTCCTCGATTACTGGACCGCCGTCTCCGTCCACCCCTACCGGCAGACCGCCCCCGAGACCACCGCGCCGGAGTACCGCCGGCTGCGCCGCCTCATCGCGCAGTACGCCCCGAAAGGCAAGGCCGTCCCCATCCTCTCCGGCGAGTGGGGCTACTCGGCGGCGTGGGGCAACTACAACGAGACGACCCAGGGCCGCATGCTCCCCCGCCAGTGGCTCACCAACATCACCAACGACGTCCCGCTCTCCATCTGGTACGACTGGCACGACGACGGCCCCGACCCGAAGGAGCCGGAGCACCACTTCGGGACGGTGAAGCACCCCTACGTGAAGGATCGCGACCCCGTCTACGACCCGAAGCCGGCGTACCTCGCCGCCCAAACGCTGGCGTCGCAGCTCGACGGCTTCCGGTTCCGCCTGCGGCTGGCCGTCGGCGAGGCGGCCGACCACGTGCTGCTCTTCGCGAAAGGCGACGACGTCCGGCTCGTGGCGTGGACGATGGCGCTCGACCCGCGGCCGGTGACGATCCCGGCGAGCCCCGGCGCCTTCCGCGCCGTCGGGCATACGGGCGAGGCGCGGCCGACGCTCGCGGCGGGGCCGGGGGGACTTGCCGTGACGCTCACGGGCGAGCCGCACTACCTCGCCCCGGAGGCCCCCAACGACCTCCTGCGCGTCGCCGCCGCATGGGAACGCGCCCCGCTCGAGATCCCGGCGTCCCTGCAGAAGCTGCCGGAGACCCGGTTGGCGCTCCGGAACCCGCTCGCGAAGGCGATCCGCGTCCGCACGGGCCCGGCGGCCGCCGCGACGGTCGAGCCCGGCGCCTCGGCCGCGGTCCCCCTCGCGATCCCGCCCGAGCTCGAGCGCACGGCCGAGCCGATCCCCGTCCGGGTCGAGCTGGAGATCGAGGGACTGGGACGCGTCGCCCAGGCCACGCAGATCCTCGTCTCCAATCCCCTGGTCGCCGTCCTTCACCCGCGGGCGGGCGACGTCCTCCCGGTCCGGATCGAGAACCCCTCGGGCGAGGCCTTCCGCGGGTCGGTCCGGCTGGACGGCGCGGAGGGACTCCAGGCCCGGGACGCGTCCACGCCGCTGGAGCTCAAGGCGGGCGAGCGGGAGAAGACGGTCCGCATCCCGCTCGCGGCCGGCGCCGCCGGGCCGTACCGCGTCGGCGCGCGGATCCTCGACGCCTCCGGCCGGACCGCCCTGCGCGTGCCCCCCTTCGCACTCGAGCCGGTGGACGACTTCGCGCGGCTCGCCGGGGCCGGGCTGGAGACCGCGTACGCGGTCGTCCCCGACGGCGACGGCAAGACCGGCTCCGAACAGTCGATCGCCGTCGCGGATCCACCCGGCGGCCCCCCGGTGCCGGGGGTGGCGTCGCTCCGCCTGACGTACCGCTTCGAGCCCGGATGGAAGTTCGTGCGCGTCGTCCCGAAAGGCGAGACGCTCAAGCCGATCACCGGGAAGCCGCGGGGGCTCGGGATGTGGATCCACGGCGACGGCGAAGGCAATTCGCCGCGGCTCCGCTTCCTCGATGCCACCGGCCAGTGCTTCCAGCCGTCTGCGCCGACCGTCGACTGGAAGGGCTGGCGGTACGTCGTCTTCCGGATGGACGGGACGGAATCGGGCTACTGGGGCGGGGCGAACGACGGCCGGGTCCATCACCCGATCCGGTGGGACACCCTCTTCCTGCTGGACGGGGCCCACAAGAAGACGCAGGGGACGATCTACCTCGCGGGACCGACGCTGCTGAGGGACTGACGCGCGAGCCCCGAAGGATGTCCCGACCCGGTTGCCAGCCTCCGCCCGGCGCCCTATAATCCGGCCATGGCCACGATCCCCGACGCGCCCCGACGCCCGTGGCTCGCGGCCCTCGCCGACCGCAGCGGCGGCTGGTTCGCGCTCGTCCTCCAGTCCGCCCTGGGGGCGTTCGGCCTGGCGCTGGCCGCCTGGTCGGTCGCCGAGCCCGGCGGGTACGGGCCGGCCGCGCTGACCGGGTACGCGATCGGGGACCTCGGCGCCGTCTTCGGGTTCGTCGTCTCGCAACGGCACCTCGACCCGGGTCGCCGGTTCCCCTTCCTAGCCTTCGCCTTCGACATGGCGTGCCTGGCCGGCCTCGTCACCTTCGCGTGGACAGCCGAGGTCACGTCGATCGGGCGCCACACGAACGCCATCCTGGCCGGCGCGGGAACGGGCGCCGTGGGGTTCCTGGGCCGTTTCGTCGCCCTCGCGTGGCGCACCCTCGTCTACCATGTGTACGGCCGCAGCCTACTGCCCCCGGGAAAGGAGTCCGATCATGACGAGCCGCCCGCAATCTGACGCCCCGCGCGTGCCGCCCCGCGCGCAGGCGCGGACGCGCCCCCTGCTGGCGGCGGCGCTCGCGCTCGCGGCGTCGCCCGCCCCGGCCGCCCCGCACCCCTTCCAGGCCGATCCCGCCATGCCGGCCTACACCCTGCCCGATCCCCTGGTCGCGGCGTCCAGCCGGAAGATCGCCTCCGCCGAGGACTGGAAGAAGGCCCGGCCGGAGGTCCTCGAGCTCTTCCGCGCGCACGTCTACGGCCGCGTCCCGAAGACGCCGTACGAGACGTCCTTCCAGGTCGCGCGCGAGGACCCGATGGCGATGGACGGGGCGGCGACGCTCCGGCAGGTCGACGTGACGATCCGCGCCGGCGGGAAGTCGCTCGTCATCCGCCTCACCCTCTTCGTCCCCAACAAGGCCCCCCGTCCCGTCCCGGCCTTCCTCCTCATCTGCAACCGGCCGGCGGCGGAGAACATCGATCCGACGCGGCAGAAGAAGAGCGAGTTCTGGCCGGCGGAGGAGGGGATCGCGCGCGGCTACGCGATGGCCGCATTCTTCAACGGCGACGTGGATCCCGACAAGGCGGACGGCTTCAAGGACGGTATCCACGGGCTGCTCGACGGGCCGGCACGGCCGCCCGACGCCTGGGGGACGATCGCCGCGTGGGCCTGGGGAGCGAGCCGGTGCCTGGACTACCTGGAGACCGACTCGGCGGTCGCGAAGGGCCAGGTCGCCGTGATCGGCCACTCGCGCGGCGGGAAGACGGCACTCTGGGCGGGCGCCGAGGACGAGCGGTTCGCCCTCGTCGTCTCCAACGACTCCGGCTGCGGCGGCGCCGCCCTCAGCCGGCGGCGGTTCAACGGCGCGGAGTCGGTCGCCCGCATCAACAAGAGCTTCCCCCACTGGTTCTGCGACGCCTTCAAGACCTACAACGACAAGGAGGACGACCTGCCGGTCGACCAGCACATGCTGATCGCCCTCCAGGCCCCGCGGGCGGTGGCCGTCGGGAGCGCCGAGGGGGACCTCTGGGCCGACCCGCGCGGCGAGTTCCTCGGCGTCGTCCACGCCGCGCCCGTCTTCGGGCTCTTCGGAAAGAAGGCCCTCGGCACCGACGCGATGCCCCCGGTCGGCGAATCCCTCCACGGCGACGGCGCCCATTACCACATCCGCGAGGGGAAACACAACCTGACGCGCGTCGACTGGACGGCGTACTGGGACTTCGCGGACAAGATCCTCATGCGCAAGTAACGACGGACCAACCGAGTACGAGCGCGCGCACGAGCACGTGAACGCGTACGATCCTCGAACCACGCGTACGCTCTACGCGTCACGCCCTACGCACCCCCGCCTGAGTGTGCCCCCGAGAAAACGGCCGCGCGAAACTGCTTTCGATCCACCGGCATCGGTGCCATAATTCGCCGTCACCGCTCCGGGGAAAACCGACATGCCGGTCGCGACTGCCGCCCCGCGCCGACGCCTGGGGGCCCTCCTGCCCGCCCTCCTGGCGGCGCTCCCGCTCGCCGCGCAGGTCCCGCCGGCCGCCTCCCCGCCCGGAAAGCCGCCCCGCGAGGCACAGGCCCCCGGGGACCTCGAGCTCCTCACCGACGTGACGTACGGACGGGCCGGAGACGTGGAGCTGAAGCTCGACCTAGCCGTCCCCCGGGAAGGCGCGGGGCCGTTCCCGGCCGTGGTCTTCATCCACGGGGGCGGTTGGCACGCGGGGAGCCGGAAACAGTACGCCGGCATCGTCCAGACGCTCGCCCGGCAGGGGTACGCGGCCGCGACCGTCGACTACCGCTTCGCCCCGAAGCACCCCTTCCCCGCGCAGGTCGAGGACGTCAAGTGCGCCGTCCGGTGGCTCCGGGCGAACGCCGCCGCCCGCCGAATCGATCCCGACCGCATCGGCGCGGTCGGGGACTCCGCCGGAGGCCACCTCGTCGCGATGCTCGGCACGACGTCGAAGGAGGACGGCCTCGAGGGGACGGGCGGCTGCGCGGAGCAGTCCAGCCGCATCCAGGCCTACGTCGCGCTCTACGGCCCCTTCGACATGGCCCACGGCTACGCGCGGAGCGGGACCCAGCCGGCGGCCCAGGCGACCTACCTGCGCTTCGTCCTCCACCAGTGGCTCGGCGGGCCGCCAGAGAAAGTCCCCGCACGATACACGGCGGCCAGCCCCATCGCCCACGTCTCGAAGGACGACGCCCCCGCGCTCCTCCTCCACGGCACGGCGGACAACCTCGTGCTCCCCGAGCAGTCGGAGCGCTTCGAGAAGGCCCTGCGCGAGGCGGGCGTCGAGGTCGCCCTGGTCCGCGTCGCGGGGGCGGGCCACGGCTTCCACGGGAAGGACCTGGACAAAGCGCTGGCCGAGGCGAAGGCGTTCCTCGACCGCCGCCTCCGGGGCCCGGCCGGCGACCGCAAGGACTGACTTCCGATCCGGAGACGACGCATGGCGACCGCGAAGCGAGCGCGCCGGGCCGCGACGACCCGCCCGAAGAAACCCGCCGCCCGCCGCGGCGCCCCGCCCGGCGCGTCGCGCGACATCCGCGTGCGGGTGCGGGACGCCTACGGCATCGTGGCGCAACGGCAGGGCGGCTGCTGCGGCCCCGCCTGCGGCTGCGGCGGCGACGGGACGCCCTCCGCGGTGGCCGGCCACCCCGTCCCGGAGGCCGAGATGGGCCTCTCCTGCGGCACCCCCGTGGCCTTCACGATCCTGAAGGCGGGGAACGTCGTCCTGGACCTCGGGAGCGGCGGGGGCAAGGACGCCTTCCTGGCCGCGCAGAAGGTCGGGCCCCGCGGCCGCGTCCTCGGCGTGGACATGACCCCCGAGATGATCGACCTCGCCCGGCGGAACGCCGCGGCGTTCCGCGAGCGCACGGGGCTGGAGAACGTCGAGTTCCGCAGGGGCTACATCGAGCGCCTGCCCGTCGACACCGCCACGGTGGACGTGGCGATCTCCAACTGCGTGATCAACCTCTCGCCGGACAAGGCGAAGGTCTTCCGGGAGATCCACCGGGTGCTGAAGCCGGGGGGCCGGATGGTGATCAGCGACATCGTGCTCAACCGTCCCCTTCCCGCCAAGGCCCGGAAGGACGCCGGCCTCTACACCGCCTGCATCGCCGGGGCGCTCCTGCGTCCGAAATACCTGGCGGCCGTCCGCCGGGCCGGGTTCGCGGCCGCGGACGTCCTGAGCGACCACGTCTACGCGGCGCCGGCGGCGGCGCGCGGCCTCGCGGGGGTCGCGTCGAGCATCACCGTGGTGGCGCGGAAGCGGGGCGTGTAGGGCGCCCCTTCGGCAGCGGGACCTGGCGGAGGTGATCCTCGATCAGCACCCACGCGCCCCGGTCGCAGGCCTTCGCCGCCGTATCCCCCCCCTGGTTCGCCGCGACGAGCACCGCGAAGTCCCGCTTCGGCGCCATCCAGACGACGGCGTACCACATCGTGTTGGTCCCGGCGTGCATCAGGACCCGCCCGTCGCCCCAGTCGCGGTCGCAGACGACCCACCCCATCGCGTAAGCCTGCCCTTCGCCCGGGGCCGGCGCGTGCAGGCGCTCGAAAGTCTCCGGCTTGAGCCGCACCCCGCCGCCGCGTCCGCCCGGCAGGTGGAGGGCGATGTACCGAGCCCAGTCGGCCAGGGTGCAGTGCACCGTCCCCCCCGGCCCAATCGCGGCGGGGTTGTCCGCACCGGGACCCACCTCCACCGGCTTCCCTGCGGCCGTGTGGCCGAGCGGCTGGTCGAGACGCCCCTTCGTCCCCGGCGCCCCGAAGCCGGCCGACGCCATGCCGAGCGGATCGAAGAGGCGCTCCCGCATCAGGGTCTCCCAGGGACGGCCGGCAACCTGCTCGAGCATGGCGCCGGCGATCGCGTAGCCGGCATTGGAGTAGACGTGCCGCGTGCCGGGCGGGGGGTCGGGCACCCGCCGCGTCACGCCCTCCACCAGCGTCCGCCGCTGCTCCACCGGCGTCCCCGGGTGCGCCCACAGGCGCACCCAGAGGCCGTCGGCGTTCACGTCGGCCGGCGGGCCGGCGGCGGGCGTGAGGAGCGGTTCGATCGTCACGCCGCGCCA
>CAYUME010000191.1:0-8167 GCA_964445475.1 uncultured Planctomycetia bacterium | reverse complement strand
GTACGAGCCGGAGGTCGGCGCGGGCCTGGACCGGATCGCGGCGGACGGGGGGACGGATCGCGGCCCGGAGACGCTCCGGCGGATCTACCCCGGCCTGAAGAAGGTCAGCGTGGACTACGGCGTGATGGAGCGCGCCGCGCACGACGAGCGCGTGAAGGTCGCCGCCGTCTCCATGGCGGTGACGTGGCTCGACGTCGGGAGCTGGCCGGCCTACGCCGAGACCCTCCCGCCCGACGCGGCGGGGAACCGGACGTCCGCGACGTCCCGCCTGGCGGACTGCCGGGGGACCCTCGTGGTCAGCGACGACCCGGGCCACCTCGTCGCCGCCCTCGGCGTGGAGGACCTGATCGTCGTCCACACGCGGGACGCCACGCTCGTTTGCCGGCGCGACCGGGCCCAGGCGATCAAGGACCTCGCCCGGGAGGTCGACGCGCGCTGGGCGTGACGCGGGCGTTCCTCCCGCCCGGGGTCGTCGGGGGGACCGTTATCCGCATGCGCCCGACCCGGGGACCGGATCTCCGGTCGCCGCGGTCGCCCCTGGTTTCCGGAGCGCGTTGTCCCGCTCCGCCTCCGCCGGCGACTGCCGCGCCGGCCGCTCGTCGGCGAGGGCCTTTCCCCCGACGCGCAGGCTGACGCATCCCGGCCCCGCCAGAAGCCCCGCCAGCAGCAGGAGGCGGAGCGCCTGTCAGAAGGTGACCCCTCGCACGCCGAACACCTCCGGCATCGTCACACGTCCCTGACCGGCCGGTGTTTTACCGCCGCCCCGCCTCACCGTGCAGCCCTTGCCCACTCCACGATGGTGGTGAGGCGACGGCAGGGTGTGTACAAGCAAATAGCGTGCCAAACCGTCGAAAATAACGCAACATGCAATCCTGCAGGGAGATGCGGCTAAACGGCGGCGTCCGCGGGGGCGTCGGACCTGTTACGAAAAGTAACAGTGCGCGAGATATGCCGGTTCTACGTGCTACGGAGTGGTCGACGCACTATAATCGGCCAGCCGGGTCGCTTGCAGGAAGAGGACGCCATGCACACGACCACACGGACCGCGCTTCTCGCCGTGCTCCTGGCGGCGGCCGCCCGTGCCGGTGCCGCCCCGAAGCCGTCTCCCGCCGAGCCCGACGAGTTCGCCGGGCTGCAGCAACAGATCCGCGAGAGCGCCCGGTGGGACCGCGGGCGGCTCTCCCGAGAGGCCCTCCGGCCCGAGGCCCTGATCCTCGAGACCGACCGCTCCCCCGTCGACGTCGTCTGGCGTCGGACGCGCGCCCTCCTCGACCACCTCCGCGGCCTCCCGAATCCTCCCGACCTCGCCGCCGAGGCGGCCGCGCTCGACGCGCTCCGCCCCGAGGTCGAGGCCGCCGCCGGCGCGCTGGAGGGCGCCCAGCGCGACGTCTTCGCCCGGCTCGCCGCGCTCCGCCGCCGGGTCGCCTTCCGGAACCCCCTCCTCGACTTCGACCGCATCCTCTTCCTCAAGCACAACAAGCAGGTCCGCGGCGACCGGCACATGGTCGACCAGTACCTCGGGTTCAACCAGGAGAAGCGCGGCGGCGTCTACGTCCTCGAGCATCCCTTCGGCGACGCCCCGGCCGTCCGCAGCCTGCTGGCGGACGCCCCCGTCCAAAACGGCCGCCTTCGGGGACGCCGGCTCGAGGACCAGGGATCCTTCATCGGGCTCGACCTCGACTACGACGCGAACTCCATCCTCTTCGCCTTCACGGAGGCGGAGCACCAGGTCCCGGAGGACGCCCCCTTCGACGACCAGTACTGCTCGCGCGAGGTCTTCCCGAAGGCCGGGAAGGGCTTCTACTACTGGCGGCCGGAGAGCACCTTCCATCTCTTCCGCGCGGCGGCGGACGGGAGCGGGCTGACGCAGCTGACCGACGGGCGGTGGAACGACTACGACCCCTGCTTCCTGCCGTCCGGCCGGATCGCCTTCGTCTCCGAGCGCGGCTGCGGGCAGTGCCGCTGCGGCGCGCGGCCGCTCCCGGCGGCGGTCCTCCACGCCATGGGGCCCGACGGGGGCGATATCGTGCGCCTCAGCTGGCACGACACCAACGAGTGGCACCCGAGCGTCGACAACCACGGTCTGCTCGTCTACACGCGGTGGGACTACATCGACCGGGACTCGGACGTGGCGCACCACCTCTGGAGCTGCTTCCCCGACGGCCGGGACCCGCGGAGCCTGCACGGCAACTACCCGGACCGGCGCGAGTCCCGCCCGTGGATGGAGATGTCTATCCGCGCCGTCCCCGGCTCCGCGCGCCATGTCGCCGTCGCGGCTCCGCACCACGGCCAGGCCTACGGCTCGCTGGTGACGATCGACCTGCAGCACCCGGACGACCGCTCGACCGCCCAGGTCCGGCGGGTCACCCCCGAGGTCGCCTTCCCCGAGTCCGAGGCCCTTCCCGGGGTGCCGTATCCGAAGGGGAAGGGCGGCGGCGGGGAGGTCTACGGGACGCCGTGGCCGCTGAGCGACGACTTCTACCTCTGCGTCTACGATCCCGGGGAGCGGTGCTACGGCATCTGCCTGCTCGACAGCTACGGCAACCGGGAGCTGCTCTACCGGGACTCCGCGTTCGCCTGCCTCGACCCGATCCCGCTCCGGCCGCGCCCGCGCCCGCCCGTGATCCCGCCGGCCACCGTCCAGGCGGCCGCCGACCGGCCGGACGGGGCGGACCTCGCCACGGGGACGGTCGCCATCGCCAACGTCTACGCCGGAGAGCACGCCTGGCCGCCCGACGTGACGATCCGCTCGGTGCGGGTGGTGAACATCTTCCCGAAGGACAACTACCTGCAGGACGCTCCGAATGTCGGCGCGGCGGCGCAGGCGCTCTGCCGCGGGGTGCTCGGCACGGCGCCTGTCGAGCCGGACGGGAGCGCCCACTTCGCGATGCCGACGGGGGCGGCCGTCTACTTCCAGCTCCTCGACGCGGACGGCGTGATGGTGCAGACGATGCGGAGCGACACGTACCTCCACCCGGGGGAGCGGATGGCGTGCGCGGGGTGCCACGAGAGCAAGCGCGCGTCGCCGCCGGTGGGCGGGCTCCCCCTGGCCTTCCGCCGGCCGCCCTCCCCGCTCGCGCCCGAGGTCGAGGGCTCCTACCCGCTGACCTTCCCCCGGCTGGTCCAGCCGGTCCTCGATGCGAAGTGCGCCGGCTGCCACGCGAAGGACGCGCCGACGCTGGGGCTCCGCGGCGACCGGTTCGGGCCGCACGGCTGGTCGGAGGCTTTCGCGACGCTGCGGAGGTACGCGTGGGGGATGGCCGGGGGGAACGGGACGGCGCTCCGGCAGCGGCAGTATTCGATCCCCGGGGAGGACGGGGCGCGCGCCGCGCCGCTCTACCAGGTCCTGCGGAAGGGGCACTACGACGTCGCGCTGACGCCGGAGGAGATGCGGCGGATCACGCTCTGGCTCGACTGCAACAGCAACTTCTACGGCGCCTACCATGATGCGGAACAGCAGGCCCGGGGTGCCATCGTCCGCCCGAGGATCGGCGTGCCGGCCTGGACGGCCTTCGAGGCGCTGGTGCGGTAGGGGCGACCCGTGCGGTCGTCCGGGGCCGTTCCCCCCGTTTCAGGGGTGTTCGTTCTCGTTTCTGTGCTCGCGGTCGGTTGTCCCGTTGTTTCTCCCGCGTGTGTATCCCCCCGGACGACCCGCCCCTCACCCGCCTGCCCGCGCCACGCGCCGTCCTTGGGCCGTGATATGTGGGGCCAGGAAGGTCCCCGGCCGGGCCGAGTGGGCTTCTTCGCGGGATGGAACGTGGCTTGAACAAATCCGGCTTGTGTGTAAAATCACGAATGTCCGTTTCCCCGGCCGCCCCCCCTCTGGAGGATGGATCCTATGGCGGACGAAACTCCCAAGCCGTCGTGGTACCGGAACGAGGACTGGCTGACCGTCTGCCTGGGCTTCCTGCTCATCGCGGTGGTTCTCGCGGGGCAGGCCGCGTTCGGCTACAAGCCGACGATGCCGTCGTTCGACTGGGCGACGTCCGCCGAGTTCAAGGCCGCGGTCGTCGGGGACGCCGCCCTGCACGCGAAGCTCGACGCGCTCGCGGCGGACGCGGAGGCGAAGGGGGAGGAGGCGGTTGCCGGGGCCGCGAAGCGCCTGAAGGAGGCCGCGGTCGGAAACGACCGGGCAGGGGCGGAGAAGGCCGCCCAGGAGCTCCGCGGCGCCTCGAAGAAGGCGAAGGACAAGGGCCTGGCCAAGAAGGCCGACGGCGCGGGGAAGTCCGTGCTGGGGACGGCCCGCTCGGTGCGGGCCCTCTTCGTCCCGTCGAACCTCCTCAACGCCCTCCAGATCGCCGTCCTCTATCTCGTCCTCGGCGGCATCGGGGTCGCCCTGCTCGGCGGGAGCGCCCTCCGGTTCGCCGCGGGCTTCCCCGTGGTCTTCCTCCTCACCTGGCTGGCCCAGGTGATCGCCGGGAATTACACCGTCGGCTACCTGGGGCTCGAGTACGTCATCTTCGCCCTCGGCATCGGCCTGCTCGTCGGCAACCTGCTGCCCATCCCCGCCTGGCTCCAGGAGGCGGTGCGGACCGAGTTCTATATCAAGACGGGGCTCGTGATGATGGGGGCAGGGATCCTCTTCAAGGAGATCCTCCGGGCCGGCCTGCCGGGGATCGTGCAGGCGCTCGTCGTCGTCATCGCGGTCTGGTACATCGCCTTCTGGCTGGCGAAGAAGCTCCGGCTGGACGACGAGTTCTCGGCGATGATCGCCTCGTCGGTCTCGATCTGCGGCGTCTCGGCGGCCATCGCCACCTGCGGCGCGGTCCAGGGGGACAAGAAGAAGCTCTCCTACATCACCTCGCTCGTCCTGATCTGCGCCGTGCCGATGATGGTCGGGATGCCGTGGATCGTGAAGGCGACGGGGATCTCGGACCGCGTCGGCGGCGCCTGGATGGGGGGGACAATCGACACGACGGGGGCCGTGGTGGCGGCGGGCGCGCTTCTCGGCGACGAGGGGCTGACGACCAGCACCGTCGTCAAGTTCTCCCAGAACGTCCTCATCGGCATCGCGGCGTTCATCCTCGCCGCCTGGTGGAGCCTGAAGCGCGGGGGGGCGAACCCGGACCGGCCGCGCCTCAGCCTGATCTGGGAGCGATTCCCGAAGTTCGTCCTGGGCTTCGCGATCGCCTCCCTCGTCTTCTCGTTCCTGCTCGATCCCGCCTTCGTCGCGAGCGTCAAGGGGTCGCTCAAGGGGCTCCAGGTCTTCTGGTTCGGCCTCGCCTTCACCTCCATCGGGCTGGAGACGCGCTTCGGCGAGCTGTTCAAGCTGGAGGGGGGCCGCCCCGCCACGGCCTTCCTGGTGGCCCAGGCCTTCAACATCCTCTGGACGCTGCTGATCGCCTGGCTGCTGTTCGGCGTGATCTGCACGGGCTCGGCCGGCCCGTAGCGCGTAAGGCGCGGCCGCCGCGATGCGCGACGATGCCGGCCTGGCCCTTCGTGCTGCGCGACCCGCCTTCGCGCCGTGAAGGCGGGTCGCGCTCCGTCGGGGTTGCCTGGGCCGCGTGCGCTCCTCCCTTTCCGCCTTTTCCTCCGTGCTGTTCGTAATGCGCGATCCTCTCCGGGCCGGCGGCCAGATCAATGTTACGAAACGTAACATTTCGGCACCCCCTGGGGCGCCACAATCCGGTTGCATCCCATTGTGGCGATGCAACTTGCGCCACTTCCCGGACGTTGGCACGCCATTTGCATATACACGCGGCAACCTCCGACGACCTCCTGGCGGGGTGGGCAAGGGCTCCGCGAGGAGGCGCCGGGGGCACACACACCGGCCGGTCAGGGAGACGGGGAGTTCCCGGCGCCGGAGGCGCGCCGCGGGACAAGGGAGAGGGTGTATCCCGAACCCGGCCGCGCCGGCCCCGCCCCCTGATGGGGGCGGGGTGCCGGAGGGGGAGGGGATGAGACGCACTCGACCGGGGGAAAGCGCACAGGCGGAGTCGCGCTGTCGGAACGTCTCTGGACGAGGCGCTCCGCTTCGCGCCTCATTGCGAAAAGGCCTTCGCCGCGTGGGATGGTGAGGACGCTCGCACCCGGCTGTTCGGATTTGTGTTATTCGGCCGGCTTCGCCCGGTGGTATAGTGTCGCGGCCTCGGACAAGACGCGGTTGCTCGCCACGGAGGTTCCTTCATGCGCACGATCGCGGCACTCTTCGCGGCCACCCTGGCCGTTCACGACATCCCCGCTCCCGCCCGCGCGGCCGAGCCCGCCGCACCGCCCGCCTGGCCCGCGTGGCTCCCCGTGCCGCCGCCCCTCGACCCGCCGCCGGTCCCGGCCGTCGCGGTCGGAGACGTCGACGCGCTCTTCTCGGCCGTGGAGCAGGCGAAAGCCGGCGCGACGATCCTCGTCGCCCCGGGCGTCTATCCGCTTCCCCGCAAGCTCGTGATCCGCACCGACGGCGTCGCCCTCCGGGGCCGGACGGGGAAGCCCGGCGACGTCGTCCTCGACGGGGGCCCCGCGGGGCTGGGCGAGCTCGTCGGGATCACCCGCGCCCGCGACGTCACCCTCGCCGGCCTCACGGTCCGGAACGTGCGCTGGAACGGCATCAAGATCGACTCGGAGACGGGCGTCCAGCGGCTCACTATCCGCAACTGCATCCTTCACAACGTCTGGCAGCGGGGCGTCAAGGGCGTGAAGGTCCCGCCGGAGAACCGCGAGACGCTGCGCCCCCAGGGGTGCCGGATCGAGGGCTGCCTCTTCGTCAACGACCGGCCCAAGGCCTTTGCCGACGACCCGGACGACACGGCCCAGAGCTTCGGCGGGAACTATGTCGGCGGGATCGACGTCATGTACGCGAAGGGCTGGACGATCCGGGGCAACGTCTTCCGGGGCCTCCGCGGCCGGACCGGCGAGGCCCGCGGGGCGGTCTTTCTCTGGCACGAGGCGGAGGACTGCGTCGTCGAACGGAACGTCGTTCTCGACTGCGACACGGGGATCTGCCTGGGCAACTCCCACAAGCCCGGCGACGTCCCCGTCCACGCGGCGCGCTGCGTGGTGCGGAACAACTTCGTCGTCCGGGCGCCCGAGACGGGGATCCTCGCCGACTACACGAAGGAGTGCCGGATCGTCCACAACACCGTGCACGACCCGAAGAGCCGGATGGAACGCCTGATCCGGGTCGTCCACGACAATCCCGGCCTTGTCGTGGCGAACAACCTGCTGGACGGGCCGGCGGTCCGGATGGACACGCAGGCGGCGGTCGATCTCCGCGGCAATCTCCACGGGGACCACGGCGCGCTCTTCGTCGATCCCGCGCGGGGCGACCTGCACCTGAAGGCGCCCGCGGCGGCAGCCCGGGGCAGGGCCGTGCCGCCGCCGGAGGTGACCGACGACATCGACGGGCAGAGGCGGAAAGGGACGGCGGACGTCGGGGCCGACGAAGGCGAAGGCGGGTGATGCTCACCCCCCGGGACATCGCTTCGCCCTCCTGTGCGTTGGCGATTTCGGGCACATTCCGCGTCGTCTTCATCATTATTAGGAAGCCGTCATTCGACCCGCGAGCCGGGGGCTCCCGTATGCGTCCGTCGCTCTGTGCCGCGCTCGCCTCGCTCGCGCTCCTGCCCGCCGCGCCTGCCGGCCTTCGCGCCGCCGACTATGTCGTCGCCCCCAACGGCTCCGACGGCGCCCCCGGCACCGCCGACGCGCCGTTCCAGACCGTCCAGAAGGCCGCCCAGGTCCTGAGGCCCGGCGACACCGCCTACCTCCGCGCCGGCACCTACCGCGAGACCGTCGTCCCGTCGCGGTCCGGCGCGTCCGGAGCGCCCATCACGTTCCGCGCGTACCCCGGCGAGCGGCCGGTCGTCAGCGGCGCCGACCCGGTCTCCGGCTGGTCTTCCCACAAGGGCCGGATCTACAAGGCCCCGATGCCCTGGACCCGCAACACGCCCGAGCGCAAGGCCGGCATGGACCAGGTCTTCGTCGACGGCGTCATGGTTCCAGAGGCCCGGTGGCACAACATCGGGTACGTCGACCCCTCGGCACTCACGCGCGACCAGCTGGCGCGGGCGGAGACGGGGACGATCGTGACGGCCGGCGCGAAGGAGGGCGACGCGGCCGTTTCCCGGTACGAGACGCCGGCCCTGAAGGAGTTTCCGGCGGATTACTGGAAGGGCGCGCACATCTTCTTCATGCCCGGCGCGCTCTGGTGCGGCGTAACGGGCGACGTCACCGC
>CAYUME010000190.1:0-8177 GCA_964445475.1 uncultured Planctomycetia bacterium | reverse complement strand
GCCCCCGGATGAGCGCCGGCTCCGGGCAGGCCTCCGAGCTCCTTCTGGCGGGTCAGGTTCATCACGCGCACGGCCGCGAGGCGCCCGGCCGCCTCGCGATAGGCGACCCGCACCACGTCCCCCACCTGAGGCTCCGCGCCGATCTCGGCGCCTTCGAGGGAGAGCGCGACGCTCGCCTGCGGGGGACGCTCGTCGCGAACGACCAAGGCCTTCGCCGAGGCGTCGCAACTGACCACCGTGCCCTGGATGACCTTCGGCCCCTCGCCGCAGGACGCGAGGCAGGACGCCCCGGCGACGAGCGCGACGGCCATCCGGACGACGTTCCCGAGCGGGCTCACTGGGGCACCTCCTCAGAGCTCCGACGCGGCCTGCTTCTGGCTGACGCGCTCCCGGACGATCCCCCGGACCAGCAGGGCGAGAATGACAAAGCTGATGGCCAGCCCTGCCGTCAGGATCAGGGCCGCGGAGACCGCCTGCAGCTCCATCTGTTTCATCAGCACCGAGGCACAGGCGATAAAGATCGTCACGGCGAAGAGGAGACGGATGAAATACCCGCGCACGTACTTGACCGCCACCGTCCCCATCTGGGCGCCGACCGCCGCGCCGGCCAGCATCCAGATCGCCGCCAGCAAATCGACGCGCCCCTTGATGCCGTAGGTGAACGCCCCGTACGCCCCCGTGATCATCACCTCGAACAGGTCGGTCCCCACCGCCACCACCGTCGGGCACCCGATCAGGTAGATGAGCGCCGGCATCCGGATGAACCCGCCCCCCACGCCGAGCACGCTCGCCACGACGCCGGTGACCAGGCCGACCAGGACGGGCAGCCAGGCCGAGCAGGTGATGCCGGAGGCGGTGAAATGGATCATCGGGGGGATGCGCAGGCGCTGCAGCTTCTGGGCGAACGTCTGACGGACCTCGCCCGTGGCGCCGCTCGCCGCCGCGCGCCGCTGACGGAGGACGTGGCTGATGTAATCGTACAGCACGTAGCTGCCGATCAGGAAGAGGAAGACCACGTACATCTTCCGGATGAGGGACTCGGCCAGGCCGATCCGCTCCAGGTACATCACCAGCCGGGCCCCCAGCTCCATCCCCAGCGTCGTCCCGAGGATCATGGAGAGGCCCAGCTTGACGTCGACGTTGCCGAACTTCCCGTGCCGCATGGTGGAGACGATCGACTTCCCCCCCATATGCGCCAGGTCCGTCCCGATGGCATAGGGCATCGGGAAACCGAAGATGTTGAGCGCCGGCGTGACGATCCAGGCGCCGCCGATGCCGAAGAACCCGCCGCAGACGCCGACGGTGAAGCCGATCAGGAGAAGGAGGAGGACGTTGAACTCGATGCCGGCCACCGGCAGGAAGATCGTAAACGCATCCATGCCCGCCCTCTCCGACGGAAGCGCCCCCGGTTACGGCTACTCGTGGTGATCCATCTTGCCCAGCCGGATGCCCAGGAGGAGGATGAGCTTGTCGAAGAGGAATCCCAGCACCGCCCCCTGGGCGGCCATGATCACGACGACGACCAGCCCGTAGATCCACAGGTTGCCGTTGTAGAGGTCCGCCAGCCACCGGGCGAGCCCCGGCTCCAGGCTGCGCGTGTCGGCCACGTTGACGAGGGGGGTGGCCGGTTTTCCGCCCCCGGCCGCGGCGGCATGCTGCGCGAAGAGGAGGAGGGTGAGCCCCACGGCCGTCGTGCCGCGGACCCACCGTCCGAGCGCGGTCTGCATGAGGCGTCCCTCCCACGATCCGTCGGACAGGTCTCCACCGGCAGATTGTGTTTACCTGACGCCGTGCGTTTATACAAGAAAAAGTGATTTAGTTCACGAATGTACGTGGTGATATTCACGATCCCCGCGCCGGACGGGGACGACGGGGGGAACCGCCCGGCTACCGGATCCGGAGCGGGATCCCCAGGGCCGGCCAGACGAAGGAGACGAACGCGGCCAGGACGAGCATCAGGAGGAGGCTGACGGGAAGGCCGGCGGCGAAAAACTCGCGCCGCGTATACTGGCGGCTCCCGAAGGCGATGGCGTTGGGGGCGGCACCCGCCAGCGAGAGGCAGGGCAGGCCGGCGGCCGCCAGGACGGCGTACAGGACCATGTCCGGCGCCACCCCCAGATCGACGGCGGCGACCAGCGCGGTCGGCAGCACCAGCGCGATCACGACCGCGTTCAGCACCACGTTGGTCGCCATCAGGACGACTCCCGCCAACCCCAGGAGAAAGACCGTGGCCGGGACGTGCCCGCAGAGCCCGACCAGCAGCGCCGCGAGCCACGCCGAGGCCCCTGTCTTCCAGAGGCCGAGCCCCAGGCTCATGGCGCCGCCGAAGAGCAGGAGGATGTTCAGGGGGATCTCCTCGAGATCCTCGACGCCGAGGACCCTGAAGGCGAACAGCAGGACGACCGCGGAGAGCAGGACCGCGCCCAGCTCCAGCGACGCAAGACAGGGGATCCAGCACCCCAGCAGGAAGACGCCGAGGACGGCCGCCACCGTCGCGAGCGTCAGCCACTCCGCGCCCGTCATCGGGCCGAGCCGGGCGTAGAGCCGCTGCATCCGATCCTGCAGGCCCGGGATCGTCTCGCGCTCCGGGGGAAAACGGAGGCGCGTGTAGCCCCAGAGCAGCACCGTCATGACAACCCCCAGCGGCGCCATGGCGCACGCCAGCTCGCAGAAGCCGACGCTCCGCCCGGCCGCCTCCCGGAAGAACCCCAGGGCGAACGCGGCCCGTGCGGAGCCCAGCAGCGTCATGACGCTGCCGGCGCCGACCGCGAAGGCCAGCCCCGTGAAGAGCCCCTTCCCGAAGCGCGTCGGGCGGTTGTCCTCCGAATAGAGCGCGTGGACGGCCATGAAGAGCGGGAAGACCACCGCGGCCACGGTGGTGTGCACCATGATCAACGTCATCCCCGAGACCAGCAGGAGGCACGCCAGATAGATCCGGGAGGTCCGTTCCCCGGCCAGGACCAGGACCTTGTAGGACATGCGGCGCGCCAGTCCGGTCTTGGCCAGCGCCAGGCTGAGGACCAGCGCGCCGAGGAGGAACCCGATCATGGGGTCCATGAAATCCCCGAGCGCCTCGCGCGCCGGACGTATCGAGGCCAAAACCTGCAGCGCCCCGACGGCCAAGCCGGTCACCCCGAGCGGCACCGCCTCGGCGCCCCACCAGACGAGCGCGAGCAGAAACAGCCCCAGGGCCGCCTGGCCCTCCCGCGTCAGCGGCACGGGATCCCCCTGCAGGCTCGTGGCGGGACCGAGGGGGGGGAAGACGATCGCCAGCAGGAAGAAGAGGCTTCCGAGGAGGAGATAGACCGCCTTCCAGGGCTCGATCGTCCGGAATCGGTCGAGAAACCGGACGCCGAATCGGCCCCGTCCCCCCGCTGCGGTCGTGGCCGTGTCGGCGATGCGCCTGTCCTCGGCCATCGAAGACTCCCGAGTCGTGCTTCCGCCCGCGCGGGTCAGACGACCAGCCGGGACAGCTCGTGGAACAGCTCGACGGAACGGACCACGCCGACGACCCGCCGGCCCTTCAGGACGGGCAGGAGGGAGAGGTTGTAGCTGACCATCTCGCAGACGGCCTTGATGAAATGGTCGTCCGCGTCGAGGGAGGCGTCCAGGGGCAGCGTCACGTCCTCCACCGGCCGGCGCGCGCGCTCCCGGATCGCGTGGGCGATGCGGTCGTAGGAGAGCTCGGAGAGGTTCGGATCGACGCCCACGTCGAACAGCCGCTTCCGCCGGTAGGCCGGCTCGCTCACCAGCGATTTCGGAACGAGACCGCGCATGATGTCGCGCCGACGCGCGTAGCCCGCGAGACGTCCCTCCGCATCGACGACCAGAAGGACGCGGGGGAGCGACTTCCGTCCCCCGACCTCGAGCTGCGACCGGTCCAGCACCGCCATGGCCTCCCGCAGGGTGCAGTCGGGGCGGACGGTGGGATACCGCTCCAGGGGGATCATGATCTCCCCCACGCGCAGGCTTTCGATCCGGGCCACCGGATCCGAGGGGTCGGACGGGGTCATGGGCGGATTCCGCATCTCACGCCCCGGATCCGCGGGGGATCCGCGGCGCCGGTCCGCGCGCATGGTATGACATCCGGGAGGTATTTTCAAGGCGCGATGGGACCGGGCGGAACCGAGGGCGCGTCCCGCTCGGCGTCGCGATCGCCCGGGTTGCGGACCGGCCGGTCACGACTCCCACTTGATGAAGGGGGCCTTGATGCCGACCATGGCGTTCACGATCAGCTCGACCAGCCCGCCATAGGTCAGACCGGACTTCTTCGCGGCACCGTAGTACTGCAGGATGTCGCGGATCTGCCCCTTGCAATTGGAGCAGGGGGCGCAGACGTACTTCTTCGTCTCGGGCCCCGGCTTGTCGGCGAAGGCGTCGAGGATCTGCTTGAATTTCACGCGCCCCGAAACCGAGATGCGCCAGTCCGCGAAGTTGTGGCCCGACATGATGGCGCAGCCGCTCCCGCCGCCGCAGCAGTAGTTCTCCACGCCGTGCGGCTCCATCTCGCGGAACTGCGGGCAGAGGTGGCGGAGGACGCGCCGCTGGGGCTCGACGATCCCCAGGTTCCGCACCACGTTGCAGGGGTCGTGCAGCGTGACCGGAAAGTCGTTCTGGGCGGGGTTGAACGGGATCTTGCCGCTGAAGACGATCTTCTCGAGCAGCGGCAGGGCGCTCTCCCGCGGGATGGCCAGGTCGCCCGTCAGGAGACGGTCCCCGATCGTCATCATGACCTTGTGCTGGTGGCCGCACTCGCCCATCAGGATCTTCTTCACCCCCAGCTTCTTGGCGGCCTGGGCGTGCTTCAGGAGGATGCGCGCCAGCTGGACATCGTCGTAGAAAAGGCCGTAGTTGACGCCGTCGTAGGCGGGCGTGTCGGAGGAGTACGTCCAGTCGATCCCCGCCGCGTTCAGGAGGATGGCGAAGGCGCCGGGGTTGTCCGGCCACGAGAGCATCTCCCCCGCGTTGTGGATCACCAGGTAGTCCGCGCCCGGCTTGTCCCAGCGGCTCTTCGCGTCGAAGCCGGTCAGGGAGGCCATGTCCTCGTCGATGAAGTCGACGTTGTCCTTGACGGCGAGTGGGTTCATGCCGGTCGAGGAGCCGACCTTGAGCTGGAGCTGGGTCCCCTTGTCGTGCAGCTCCTTGGGGGCCCACCCGAGCTCGAGGCTGAAGAGCTTGCGGAGCTCGTGCGTGATCAGGCCGTTGTCGACCCCCATGGGGCAGGCCTGCGCGCAGCGCCGGCAGAGCGTGCAGCGGTAGCAGAGCTCGTACAGCCGCGAGACGGCGGTCCAGTTCAGGTCGATGTCGCCGCTGCCCAGCTTGGCCAGCAGCCGGCCGCCGGGCCGGAGGTACTTCTTCACGAGGCGGCGCCAGACCTCCGAGCGGTAGGTCGGGCGGTAGATCTCGTTCTGCCCGCTGGCCTGGAAGACGGGACAGGCCGCGCTGCAGGTCTGGCACTTGACACAGTTCTCGAGGGAGAGCGTCAGCGGCTGGAGGAAGGCCCAGTTGTTCTCCCGGGTGAGCAGCTTCCGGAGGCCCGAGAGGAACTTGTCGACGCACGCCTTCTCCTGCGCCGCGTCCTTCGGCTGCGGGAGGCCGGTCGCCACCACGCCGTCCAGGCTGCAGACGAGGTTGGGCTTCTGCTCGTCCGGGATCTGCTTCCACGTGGGCTGGGCGGCGGGCGTGTCGTAGGGCGGCGGAAGGGGGAGGAGCCTCTCCATCTCCACGGGCGAGAGCACCGCGCCCGGATTCCGGCCGATATCCTGCACCTTCGGCCCCTGGGGGGTCGTCATGACTTGCTCTCCTCGGTGGCAATGTCAACCCACGTCTTGCGTCCGTCCGCCCCCACGTGCGGGGCGGCCCAGCTCACCGGCTGGCCGAGCAGGGCCTGGACCTCCGCCTCCATGAGACCGCCGGGAACCAGGGGCTCGTCGTCCCACCGGATCTTGTGATAGGTGAAATACTTGGCGGCAAAGTGCGTCATCGAGGTGAACGGCAGGTAGGCCAGGAAGAAGAGGACGCTGAGGAGGTGGGCCGCCAGGGATCGCGGCACCGCGACGCCCCGCTCCAGGGTCAGGATCGACTGCGCGAGCCCGACCGCGTCGGCCGCGAAGTGGGCGGACTTGGAGAGCGCGTATGCCCCGCTGAGGAAGACCGCGAGGAGGAGCAGCAGGTTGAAGAAGGTCGCAACCGTGCTGTACGTTCGGAGGCGGGGGTCGACGGCCCGGCTGACCAGGAGGCCGGCCGCCCCCAAGGCGCCCAACCCGTAACACCCGACGGCCAGGAGCCGGCTCAACGGCCCCACGACGCGCATGGCGTCGATGCCGGCCGCGGAGGCGACGGCCCCGGCGGCCAGGAGGCCCCCGAGGGCGAAGAGGAGGTAAAGGCCGAGATGGAAGGGGAACGAGAAGAGCCAGAGGGCCCGGTTGTTCTCCCAGACGCCCTTGAGGAAGACGATCTCCTTGAGCATGTAGACGAGCTCGTTGAGGTGGGACTTCTCGCGCGGCTGCTTCCACCACTCCACCGTCTCGAAGTACGAGCCGCCGTACCGGCTACGGCCCTTCTCGCGCGGGACCGGCGCCAGCTCCCAGCGCAGGTGGAGGGGCATCGCGGCGATCTTCACGACCTTGACCAGCAGCGCGACGACGCAGACGCCCAGCGCCGCGTAGGTCAGGGGGACCAGGAGAGTGGTGCTCATCCGTTTCATTCCTGCAAAAAGAGACGTGATGATCGCCGAGGGGACGAGCCGCTCGTTTCAATTCCGAAAACAGGAGTCAAGTGCCCGGCTGAACAGCATATTATCGAATCGCCCTTTCCATTTCGAGCAAATACGAGAATATTGTCACGAGTTCCCTGTATCTCCAGCATGAGCACCGGATCTCTACAGGAAACCGTTCACTCACACATAAACGCGATGAAACGGGAATGGCGCAACCTGCTCGCGACGAACCGGTCGGACGCGCTCGCCACGGAGGCGGCCGCGCGGGGCGGCGCCCTCGGACGACTCCTCCCGCTGACGTACGATCTTGACCCCCTCCTCGCCTGGCGGGCCGTCGAGACCATCGGCCTGGCCGCCGCCCGGATCGCGGCGTCGGATCCCGACGTCGTCCGCAACTTCCTCCGCCGCCTCCACTGGCTGCTGAACGACGAGTCCGGCGGCGTCTGTTGGCGCGCCCCGGAGGTCATGGCCGAGATCGTCCGGCATCGGCCCGATCTCTTTCCGGACTACCTCGTCATCCTCGTCCACCTCCTCGGCCAACTGCAGGAGGACCTCGCCCCCTTCAAGCCGGGTGTCCTCTGGGCTGTAGGGCGACTGGGCCCCCTCGCCCGGAAGGAGATCGAGACCCGATTGCCCGTGCTGACGGCCTGCCTGGAGGACCCCGCCCCCGAGGTCCGCGGGCTCGCCGCGTGGACACTGGGCCGGGTGGGACGAAGCGACCTGCTCAGGAGACACGAGGACCTGCTGGCAGACGGGGGGGAACTGGACCTGTACGAGAGGGGGAACCTGGTCCGGCGACACGTCTCGGAGGTGGCACAGCAGGCCCTTGACAACGCCGCCCCGTCGGGGTGAACGCCGCATCAGGCGCGCCGAAAGCGAACCGCCTGACGGACGAGCGCGGCGGCCCACCCCGGCGCGGCCAGGGCGTGCAGGTGCGTGAAGGCGGCCAGCACGTTCCCGACGCACGCACCGTCCCGTTGCCCATCGAACCCGTGCCCCCGCTTCACGCGGAACGCGAAGGTCAGGTCCCGCGGCATCTCACCGATCACCCGGATATAGTGGAATTCGTGCCCGCGCAGCGTGGCGCCGACCGGGAAGAAGGGATTTTCCGACGCGGCTTCCACGATCGCGTAGCCGTGCCCGACGGGCCTCGGCCCGAAGCCGAAGCCTACCGGCAGGACACCCGCCATGGGGTACTCCCGCGAATCGACGACCAGCCGCTCGCCCAGGTAGACGGCCCCGCCACACTCGGCATAGACCGGCAATCCTTCGCCGATCCGATTCCGCAGCGACGTCCGGAACCGCTCGTTCTCCGCCAGGGCCCGCGCGGAAGTCTCGGGAAACCCGCCGCCGAGGTAGAGGGCGTGCACGTCCGGCAAATCCGCATCGCGGATCGGAGAGACCTCGACGAGCCGCCCGCCCTCGCGCGCCAGCGCCTCCAGGTTCTCGGGATAATAGA
>CAYUME010000189.1:0-8202 GCA_964445475.1 uncultured Planctomycetia bacterium | reverse complement strand
CCGCACCGAGCGCTGGCGCTGCACGGTCTGGGACGACGGGAAACAGGGGGTCGAGTTGTACGACTACGAGAGCGATCCCGGCGAGCTGCGCAACCTCGCGGACGACCCGAAACACGCCGCGACGCTCGCGTCGCTGCGCGAGCAGATCCGGAAGAACTGGGCGTCGTCCTACCGGCCGGCCGGCGGCGCCCGGAAGAAGAAGTGAGGGGCGGGATTCCACCAACGCCCCGGACCGGGCGCGCGCCTTGTCCGGGGGCACGACGCGAGGGCTTTCTTTCGAGGACGATTCCGTCATGAGAATGGCCCTGTCTATGGCTGCGCTCGTCACGGCCCTCTCTGCGGCCCGTAACGCCGCGCCCGCCGCGCCCCCCAGCATCGTCTACATCCTCGCCGACGATCTCGGCTACGGCGACGTGAAGGTCCTCAACCCGGAGGGGAAGATCCCGACCCCGCGCCTCGACCGCATGGCCGCGCAGGGAATGTCCTTCACCGACGCCCACAGCGGCTCCTCCGTCTGCACCCCCACGCGCTACGGCGTCCTTACCGGCCGCTACGCCTGGCGCACCCGCCTCCAGTCCGGCGTCCTTCTGGGCTACAGCCCCCCGCTCATCGAACCCGGGCGGATGACGGTCGCCTCGCTCCTGAGAAAACACGGATATGCCACCGCGTGCATCGGCAAGTGGCACCTCGGGATGGACATGGCGAAGCGTGACGGCGGCCCGGGGAAGGACGAGGGGAAGGGGGTCGACTACGCGGCGCCGATCCGGAACGGGCCGACCGCCGTCGGCTTCGACTATTATTTCGGCATCAGCGCCTCCCTCGACATGCCCCCCTACGTCTACATCGAGAACGACCGGTTCACGGCGGTCCCCGAGGTCGAGAAGACCTGGATCCGCAAGGGGCCGGCCGCGAAGGACTTCGAGGCGATCGACGTCCTGCCGGAGCTGACGAAGCAGGCCGTGGCCTTCGTCGGGGCGAAGGCCCCCGCGGCGAAGGCGGGAACGCCCTTTTTCCTCTACCTCCCGCTCAATTCCCCCCACACCCCGATTCTGCCCTCGCCGGCCTGGCAGGGGAAGAGCGGCATCAGCCCCTACGCGGACTTTGTCATGCAGACGGACGACGCGGTCGGCCAGGTCCTCGACGCGATCGACCGCGCCGGCGTCGGCGAGCGCACGCTGGTGATCTTCACGAGCGACAACGGCTGCTCGCCCGCCGCGGACCTCCCGACGCTCAACCGTCACGGCCACGAGCCGAGCGGTCCCCTGCGCGGTCACAAGGCGGACATCTGGGACGGCGGCCACCGCGTCCCTTTCTTCGCCCGCTGGCCGGCGGCCGTCAAGCCCGGGACGCGCTGCGACCGGACGGTCTGCCACACGGACCTGATGGCGACGTGCGCCGACCTGGTGGGGGCGACGCTCCCGCTTGATGCGGGGGAGGACAGCGTGAGCCTGCTCCCGGCCCTGCGCGGGGCCGACGCACCGCCGCGCCCTCCGGTCGTCCACCACTCCATCACGGGGCGCTTCTCGATCCGGGAGGGGCGCTGGAAGCTGGAGCTCTGCCCCGGCTCCGGCGGGTGGGGCGCCCCCAAGGACCCTGAGGCCGAGAAGAAGGGCCTGCCGCCCGTTCAGCTGTACGACATGGCGGCCGACCTCGGCGAGCAGGCGAACCTGCAGGCGAAGCACCCGGAGGTCGTCGAGCGGCTGACGCGGCTTCTCGGGAAATTCGTCGCCGAGGGCCGCAGCACGCCGGGACCGTCGCTCAAGAACGACGCGGCCGTGGACGTCTGGAAGCGGAAAGGGAGCCGCTAAGCGCAGGGGAACGGCTCGCGCGGGACGGCCGTGTATGAAGACGAGTGCGGTTGTGGGTCGGGGATACGGACGCGTACGTGTCTGCGCTTGTTGTCTCTTCTGTTTGCAGATTCGCCCTCTCTTTGGAGATCCCGCATGACGCGCCTCCTTTCCCTCGCCGGGCTCCTGGTGGCCCTCGCCGCCCTCGCGGCGCGCAGCCCCGTCGAAGCCGCAGCGCCTTCCCCGGGCGGAGGCGGGGAGCCCAACATCGTCTTCGTCCTCTCCGACGACCTCGCCCAGGGCGACGTCGGCTGCTACGGGCAGAAGCTGATCAAAACCCCCCGTCTCGACCGCATGGCGGCGGAGGGGACGCGCTTCACCCAGCTCTATTCCGGCACCTCCGTCTGCGCGCCGTCCCGTTCCTCCCTCATGACCGGTCTCCACATGGGCCACTGCCCCATCCGCGCCAACCGCGAGATCCAGCCCGAAGGGCAGAAGCCTCTCCCCGAGGGGACCTACACCGTCGCGAGGCTGCTGAAGGGCGCCGGCTATGCCACCGCCTGCACCGGCAAGTGGGGCATGGGGATGTTCGACACCTCCGGCAGCCCACTGAAGGTCGGCTTCGACCACTTCTGCGGTTACAACTGCCAGCGGCACGCCCACACCTACTTCCCGAAGTTCCTCTACCGCGACGCCGAACGGATCGAGCTCGACGGCAAGACCTACGCCCAGAACCTTATCGAGGACGACGCCCTCGACTGGATCCGGAAGCAGAAGGACCGGCCGTTCTTCCTCTTCTACGCCGTCACCCTGCCGCACGCGAAGTACGAGATCGACGACCTGGGCGAATACGCGAAGACGGACTGGACGCCGCAGCAGAAGGCCTATGCGGCCATGGTGACGCGGCTCGATACCGACATCGGGCGCCTGCTGGACCTCCTCCGGGAGCTCGGTCTCGACGAGAAGACGCTCGTCGTCGTCGCGGGGGACAACGGCTCGTCCTTCGCGCCGACCTCGGAGATCGGCCGCAAGTTCGACCAGGCGCAGGGGCTGCGCGGCTTCAAACGCGGGATGTACGAGGGCGGGCTGCGGGAGGTGGGGATCGCCCGCTGGCCCGGCCAGGTCCCCGCGGGCCGCGTCAGCGACGAGCCGTGGGCCTTCTGGGACTTCCTCCCCACCTGCGCGGAGCTGGCCGGCGCGAAGGTGCCCGAGGGCGTCCCCGTCGACGGCCTCTCCGTCCTCCCTCTCCTGCGCGGCGGGAAGGCGCCGGCGCGGGAGTACTTCTACTGGGAGCTGCACGAGGGGGCCTTCATCCAGGCCCTGCGCGCGGGCGACTGGAAGGTCGTCCGGAGCGGCCCCGGCAAGCCGCTCGAGCTGTACGACCTCAAGGCCGATCCCGGCGAGTCGAGGGACCTTGCCGCGGAGAAGGCCGACGTCGTCGCGCGGCTGGAGAAGCTGATGGAGGGGGCGCGGGTCGACAGCCCGGACTGGCCGATGAAGAAGGAGGCGGGGGGGAAGAAGAAGCGTTGAAGGGGGGGCGTGCGTACGGGGTGGGAGGGGCGGTTCTGACCGCCCCCCCCCCCCGCCAGGGGGGGTGGAGGGCGGGGGCCGACACGGGGGGGGCAGGGGCGGTTCTCCCGCCCCTCCCACCCGTCCTGTGCGTGCCGTGCCGGCGTCCGACCTCAGGATCTCCTGCCGGTAGAGCTCGGCTTCCTGCTTGGCGGAGACGACCGCGGCGAGCTCCGCCTGCGCCTTCTGGAGTTGGTCCTCGAGGGCCTTGCGCTCGGCGCGGATCCCCTTGAGGCGCTCCTCGACGGTCTCGTCGGAGATGCCCTCGCTCCTCAGGATCTCCCCGACCTTGTCCCGCGAGGCGCGGTCGAGCGTCCGGATGTCGCTCTGGAGCTTGACGACGCGGGCCACGAGGGACTTGACGGCCTCCGCCTCCTGGGCGTTGGCGATCTTGAGGGCCTCCATGGCGCGCGTGACGCTCCGCTCGGCGTAGGCGGCCCGCTCCTCCTCCCGGCGGGCATCGCTCTGGGCGCGGCGGTCCGCGACCAGCTTCGTGTACTTCTCCTGCTGGTCGGCGGTCATGACGCCCTTCACCTTCGTCAGGGCCTCGGCGGTGATCTTTTCCATCTCGGCGCGCATCGAATCGAAGCTGCCGCGGCCGTTGTTGCTGTTGCGGGCCTGTTCGAAGCGGGCGCGTATCGTGTCGCCGACGCCTTTCTGGATCTCCTCGATCTGCAGGCGCTGGCTGGCGGTGAGCCCCAGCTCCTTCTGCAGGTCGTCGACCGACGCGCCGAGCCATCGGCTCGACATATCCCCGCGACCGCTGTCCCGTCCCCGTCCCGAACCCTGCGCGAACGCGGGAACGCCGCAGCCCAGCATCAGCGCCACGCAAATCAGACGCGTCACTGTCCGGATCATAAGCCCTCCCCTTCAACAATGGAACCCGTGCACAATGGAGGATAGACGGGGGGACGGGGCGAAATGATACGGCGCGGCCGGGAATGGGCCGCCGAAGCCGACGGTTCGTCACGTTATTGTATGGACTGGATCAGGGACCCCTTGGCCACGTTCACAGTCAAGTCGTCCAGGTTCAAATGGTATTCGTGCCCCCGCTCATTGGTGATCACAAGCACGCCATTGTTGAGGATCATGCCTTTGATGAAGACATCCTGGACGTCGCGTTCGAGGTCCACATCGTATTTGACGACGTAGATCTGACGCAGCCAGCACATCCGGTTCTTGTCGACGCTCCGGGCCTGGACGCAGCCCATGTGTTCGGGGGGCGCGGCGTATGGGATGCCCTTGTGGATGACCGGCTTGACCTCCGGGGGCGGGATGCGCTTCGCGTGAACGAGTTGCGTCGCACCGGCCAGCAGGGCCGCGATCGCCAGTCCGATCATGACTTTCTTCCTGGTTGTGCCTCCTGACTGATGGGCCGCTCCAAACACGTTGCGGCCAATCGTGTCGTCGGGATCGGCCGCCCTCAGTCCGCGATCCGGATCTTGATCTCGTCCGAGTTCGCCTTCAGCTCCGGCGCGTACATGGCGCCGGCCCTGGCCGGCAGGGCGCTGAACCGGCCGGGGATCTCCGCCCGCAGGCGGTAGCTCAGGCTGTGCTTGCCGCGCGCCAGCTGCCGGACGAAGAACGTCACCCGCTCGTCCCGCAGCTCCATGTACGCCCCCATCGCGTTCCCGCCGTAGCCGCTGCGGACCTCCACCGGCTCGCACCCCGCCGCCTTCAGGTCCTCGAAGAGGATGTACTCGTAGTCGTTCTTCGACTCCATCACCAGCTCCACCTCGAGCAGGTCGCCGCTCTTGAGCTGGCCGTCGTTCGCCACCGGCACGCGCTCGTACGTCTCCACCTTCCGGTCCACCACCCCGCCCCGGGCGTCGGCGTCCTTGATCTTCTTGTCGACGGGGACGAGCTTGTAAAGGCTCCGCTCGACCTTGACCTCGAGGCCCGCCTTCGCGATCGGGTCCTCCATCGTGAAGTTCGTCAGGTAGGCGTTCCAGTAGAGCGGCCCCTTTCCGGTCCGGCGGATGGCGATCTTCCGCTCGCCGTCGGGCAGGTCGGCGCCCTTGACGACCAGCTTGTTGTCGAAGGCGAAGAGGTTGTCGGCGTCGATCCGCACCCGCTTCATCTGCCGCCCGTCGATGGCGATCTCGACCTCCATCTCCGGCCGGTCCTCGCCGGAGGCCTTGATGTAGTCGGCGAAGGCCTCGATCGCGAGGGCCGTGTCGCGCGTCGAGCTCCAGTAGGTCCCGTGCCGGCGGTTGTTGAGGAGGTACTTCACGAGCCGCGAGGCCTTCTCGCCCTTCGGGTCGACCGCCGCCAGGAGCTTCAGGTAATACGCGTGCGCCTCGATCTCGCTGCCGTACCAGCACCACCAGTACCCCTGGTTGCCGAGCTCGAGGTGGGCGGTCTGGTTCTCGTCGTCGAGGACGAGAACCTGCTCGACGTTGCGGAGGCACATGTCGCGCTTCTCGGCCTGGCCGGCCTTGTGGTAGGCCAGCCCGATCATCGCCTTGGCGTAGACGGAGAGCGCGTTCCGGTCCCGGAAGAGGAACTCGCGCATCTCGGGATCGTCGACCTGCTCGTCCACGAGGACGCTGTAGACGAGGGCGTCGAGGTTGTCGGCGAACTGCTTTCGGGGCTTCTTCTCGAGGGGCCAGTTCTTGATCCACTGGACCTGTTCGGCCTGGCGGCGCTTGAGCCAGGCGATGCCGCGGTCGATCACGCCGGGGACGATCGCGACGTCGTTGGCGCGGGCGACCTGGAGACCGTGGACGACGACGGCCGTGGTGTGCGGCCCCGAATGCTCGCCCCACCCGCTGAACCAGCCCCAGCCGCCGTCGCCGCACTGCATGGCGGTGAGCTTCTCGACGCCGGCCTTCACCATGTCGAGGACGAGCCGCTCGTCGAAGACGGGGTTCCGGTCGACCCACCGCTCCCCGTCCCAACGCTTCGACCCGCAGAGCCGCTCCCAGTCCTTCGCGCGCTTCGCGTCCTCCCCGATCTCCTGCGCGTTCAGGTTCGTGATCTTCTTCTGGATGTCCTCGAGGCGCACGCCGGTGCGCAGCAGGACCTTCTGGGTGATCGCGGTCGGCAGGAACCGGTTGAGCGTCTGCTCGGTGCAGCCGTAGGGGTACTCGACGAGGTACGGGAGGGCGTCGACCATGGCCATCGCCAGGGTCGGGGAGTAGCGGATCTCGAGCCGGGTCTCCTCGGGGCGCCGCTCGGCCGGGACGCGGACCGTGAGCGCCGCCTCCGCCTTGTCCGGCCGGATCACGCCGCAGAAGGACTCGGTCTTGAGCATGCCGTGGACGTAGGCGGGGAAGCGCATCTCCATCGCGTCCGACTCGGCGTCGGTGAGGGCCTTCATGCGGACGACGGCCTCGCCGGGCTTCGTCACGCGGACGCGCCAGTCGACGCGCCGCTCGCCGACGGCCTCGACGTCCACCGACTGCGTCAGCGCCGTCCCCGGCATCGGTTCCAGGCACCCGCCGTCCAGCTCCAGGGCCACCTGGGCGCGCTTGGCGTCCTTCAGGTAGTTGTGGACGTTGGCGCTGAGGACGACCTCGTCCTTCTGGACGAAGAAGCGGGGGGCCTGCAGGCGGAGGACCAGGTTCTTCTTCGTGACGATCTCGATGGAGGCCTCGCCGCACCGGGCGCCGTCGCCGAGAACCCAGGCGCGGGTCTTCCAGGCGGTGAGGTTCTCGGGCATGGGGACCACGACCTCGGCCTCGCCGTTGGTGTCGGTCGCCAGCGCGGCCGCCCAGAAGGCGGTGTCGGCGAACTGGGAGCGGACGGCCGGCTGGACGAGCCCGGGCTCCTCGGCGCCGCCCGGGCCGGCGCCAGCGGCGTCCTTCCGCAGGGCGTCGACGTCCCCCTTGGCCTTTTCCTCCATGGCCATGCCGGGCGCCGCGGCCTTGGCCGCCATCGGCGCCCCGTCCATGGCGGCCTTGTTGGCGCCGAACGCCGCGCCTCCGCCCACGCCCCCGCCACGCCGGGCCTGCTGCCGCTCCGCCCCGCCCTCCGCGTCCTGCATCTCCTCCGTCACCAGCTGCCCGAAGACGCCGAGGTAGGACATGCCCGGCGTGTTGGGCGGGACGAGGTTGTGGCCGCCCAGCCCCAGGCTGTGCTCCGTGCTCATCCGGTGGTGCCGGCGCCACTTCCAGAAGAAGGCCTTGATCTCGGGGACGTTCGAGCCGCCGCTGATGTACTCGACGCTCTTGTCGTACATCGACACGACCAGCGACCCGGCGAACGGCTTCCCGTCCGGGCCCGCGGCCTTCACCTTCACCGTCGCCTTCGCGCCGGGGAGCACCTCCGTCGCGGAGGGGGTCAGCGTCAGGTCGACGACCCGGCTGGCGGGGGGGACGACGATCTCGCGCGCCTCGCTGAAGACCTTGCCGCCCCCGACGGCGACGGCCTCGACGAAGAAGTTCGGCATGTCGCGCGGCTCGACGGCGATCCCCTCCACCGCGCTCTGCCCCTTCAGGCGCAGGAGCCGCGGCTTCCGGTAGACCCCGTTGGCGGGCCGGTCGAAGAGGAGGACCGCGCTGTCGCGCCGGTTCGCGTTGACGAGGAGCCGGACCGTCTCCCCGGGCTCGTACTCGCGCTTGTCCGCCACCAGCTCGAGGTCGCTGAAGCGGTACACGCCGTCGCCGCCCTCGCCGTACACGACGAAGACGTAGCCGCCCTCGATGCGGCGGCCCTTGGCGTCGGTGACGGCGGCGCGGACGCGGTACTGGCCGGCCGCGGCGGCCTTCAGCTGGACCCGCCCCGCGCCGTCCGCGTCGGTGGCGAGGTCCCACGCCTGGACCTCGGCCTCGATCGGCTGGTCGTCCTTGTAGGAGATCTTGAAGAGCGTGACCGCCGCGGCGGCGTTCGCCACGGGCTTCCC
>CAYUME010000188.1:0-8225 GCA_964445475.1 uncultured Planctomycetia bacterium | reverse complement strand
TCCGTCTTGTCGTCGGCCACCGTGAGCGCCACGACCTGCGTCTTCTCCTCGAGCTGCGTCAGCTCCGCGACGTCCTTCGCCGGCGCCGCCTTGCGCCGGTACCCGTCGCAGTGCTTGAGAAGGTGCTGGCCGACATCGTCGACGGCGTCCTCCGCGCGCAGCGGCTGGAAGCTGACGGCGAGGACCGCCTTCCGGCAATAAGGGCAGACCCAGCAGCCGTTCCGGTCCCGCACCCGCCAGACCGGGTCCTCCCGGAGCTTCGACCGCAGGTCCTGCGAGGCGTCCAGCTTCGTGTTGGCCTGCCGGACGAGGTCCTCGATCTGCTCCGCGGGCTTGGGGGCCCCGCGCCCGCTGTCGAAGTAGAAGCAGTGCTGCACATGCACGGCGACCTGCTCGATGTCCGCACCCGTCATCGGGATGTCCGGCGGGGTGACCTTCACCGGCGTGTGGACGCAGTAGGGACAGTACCATCGGCCCGACCGGTCCCGGAACTGGTAGAGCGGATTGGCGGGGATCACGTGACGCAGGCCCTGCTCGAGCACGTTCTTCTTCATCTGGTAGGGGGGCAGCTTGGGCGCCAGCTGCCCGTCCTTCACCGGATCACACGACTGGCGGAGGTGCCGGGCCGCCATCTCCGTCCAGTTGACGACGTCCCGCGTGATGCTCGGCTGGATCTCCACGCACATCGGGCAGATCCAGAACTGGTCGAAGGAGAAGATCCGCGAAGCGGGATTGGCGAGGACGAGACGGACCTGCCGCTCCAGCCGCGCATTCGACTGGTCCACGGCGTGACGGATCTGCGCCACCGTCTTCTGCGTCCCCGATCCCTGCGCGAACGTCGCGCACTGCTGAACGTGCGCGATGATCGCCTCGATCTCCTGCGGGGCGAAGGGCGGCGGCCCGGAGACGCGTATCCCGCCCCCGAGGCAATAGGGGCAGTACCAGTTGCCGATGTGGTCCCGGCACTTCCAGGCGGGATTCGACGCGTTGCTGATCCGCACCGCCTGGGGCAGCGACGCCTTCTTGAGCGCGTCCACCGCGATCTTGGGGATGCGCTCGCCGTTCCGGATGGACGGGCAGTCCGTCTTCAGGTGACCGAGGGCCCGCTCCATCCAGTTCGACTGGGAGGAGGTGATCGTCGCGAACACGCCGCTGCACATCGGGCAGATCCAGCAGCCGTTGAACGCGAAGACCTTGGCGGATGGCGACGCCATGACCGTGCGCGAGGCGCGGTCATAATCCCCTCCGGCATGCGACGTCCCCTGCACGGTCGGACGACGGACTTCGGCCATCCGTTCTGTCCCGATTGGGTCGTGCAGATCCGATCCCAGTGCGACATCACGGCGCCATGAAACCCCGCCCCCTCGATGCGCAAGCCCTTCGCAGAGAATGGCGTTAGTGTAGCGGTCTGGAAAGGAAAACGAAAGCGGTTTTTCACGGCAGGACGAGACGGCGGACGTCGTCCGGGCAGAAAGCCTCGCAATCCGGCCTCGACGCCCGCACCCGGTCCGGCGGGCAGATCCCCCAGAGCACGCCGCAGCTCGCGTACCCGGCCCGGCGCGCCCCCTCGATGTCGTTCGGGCTGTCCCCAACGACCAGGATCCTCCCGCCGACGACCCCGGCGCGCTCGGCGGCAAGGCGGAAGGGGGCCGGATCGGGCTTTCGGGCCCCGGCCGCGTCCCCCCCCACGACCGTCGCGAATCGGCCGAGGAGCCCCAGCCCGTTTAGCACCTTCTCCGACGGAACCTGGGGCTTGTTGGTCACCACACCCAGGCGAAGACCAGGATCCGCCCCCAGAGCCTGGAGCAGGTCCCCGATCCCGTCATAGAGCGTCGTCCGGTCGAGACAGTGCTCCAGATAATAGGGTCTCATCAGGCCGAGGGCCCGTTCGAGGAGGGCGTCGTCCGTGGTCCCGAGGGACCGCTCCAGCAGCAGCCGGACGCCGTCCCCGATGTAGGATTGCACGACCGGGACCTGCAAGGGGCCCAGACGCAGGGAGGCGCGGACGTGGTTCACGGCGGCGGCCAGGTCCTCGCGGGAATCGATCAGCGTCCCGTCGAGGTCGAAGAAGACGGCGTCGTATCGTCTAGACATGAAGGGACCCGTCCGTGATCGCGCCCCGGTCCGACGCGGTTTCCCCCGCTTCGTGATCGGCGCCGGGCTCACCGGGCGTACGCATGGTCCCGGCATCCCGTCACACGATCCACGCCAGCACGCCTTCGTCGGCCGGGGGGAGCTTCCGGTCGCGCAGCGAACCGACGGGGACCCAGGCGACGGCCGCGCTCTGGAGCGGTTTCGGTTCCCCGCGCACGATCGCGCAGCGGAAAGCGTGCAGCCGGACGCGCTTTTCGGGGTAGTCGTGCTCGACGGTCCCGAGACGGGCCAGGACGCGGGCCTCGACCCCCAATTCCTCGGTCAGCTCCCGGACGATGCATCCCTCCGCCGTCTCCCCCGCCTCGATCCGCCCGCCGGGAAACTCCCAGTACCCGGCCAGGTGAGCGCCCTCCGGGCGAAGGGAGAGCAGGAATGACCCGTCGCGCTCGATGACCGCCAACGTGCCCTCGACGAAAGGAATCCCCCCCGGACTCGCGTCCGGTCCGACGTCGGGAGCCGGTCCGCAGGCACGCATCGTTCGCTCCTGGATGGACGCATGGATTCTAATCGACGCCCCGACCCGGGTCAACCGCGTCGCCGGCACCCCGCGCCGGCTTCACGATGTCGCTGTGCGAGACGCGCGACGTCGTTTCCATCGTCGTGCGTCTGTGATACAATCCCTCTCGTCGCGCGGCCAACAGCCTCTCATTCACGACCGTCCCCATGCCGCTGAACGGGACCCAGACCTACGTCGGATTCGGCCTCGGCGCCATCCAGGCCGGTCTCCTCCTCTACGAAGCCTTCCAGTCGGGCGCCTACCGCCGCCTGGTCGCCGCCGAGGTCGTGCCCGATGTCGTCGCCGTCTTCCGTCGCGCCCGGGGGCGCTACACCGTGAACATCGCGCACGCCGACCGGATCGCCCAGGCCGTCGTCGGACCACTCTCCGCCGAGAACCCCGCCGTCCCGGAGGACCGGGAGCGCCTGATCGAGGCGGTCGCCGAGGCGGAGTCGGTGGGGACAGCCGTGCCGAGCGTCGACACCTATGCGACGCCGGGCCCGGGCAGCCTGCACCGGGTCCTCGCCGAGGGCCTCCTCCGCAAGGCCGCGCGACGCGGTCCCCGCATGGTCGTCTACACGGCAGAGAACCACAACCACGCCGCGGAGATCCTGGAGGCGCGCGTCCGGGAGGCGCTGCCCGACGCCGGACGCGACGACGCGCTCGCGCGCGTCCGCTTCCTCAACACGGTGATCGGCAAGATGAGCGGCCTCGTCCCCGAGCAGGCCTCCCCCGAGGCCCGCACCCTCGCGCCCGTCGTCCCCGGCAGTCGCCGCGCCTTCCTGGTCGAATCGTTCAACCGCATCCTGATCACGCGCATCCGGTTCGACGACGTTCCCGCCGCCCCTCCCTTCGTGCGCGGGATCTCGGTCTTCGAGGAGAAGGACGACCTCCTGCCCTTCGAGGAGGCGAAGCTCTACGGCCACAATGCGACGCACGCCCTGGGCGCCTACCTCGGCGCCCTGCTGGGCGTGGCGCGCGTCGCGAGCCTGCGCGGCATCCCGGGCCTCATGGCCTTCCTCCGCGCCGCCTTCCTCGAGGAATCCGGAGCCGCCCTGATCCGCAGGCATGCCGGCGTCGATCCGCTCTTTACTCGCGACGGATTCTCGGCCTATGTCGACGACCTGCTGGAACGCATGACGAATCCGCACCTGATGGACACGGTGGAGCGGGTCGCGCGGGACGCCGGGAGGAAGCTGGCGTGGGACGACCGGCTCGTCGGGACGATGCGCCTGTCGGTGCGTCACGGGGTGGCGCCGCGACGCTACGCGATGGGGGCGGCGGCCGCGGCGGCGGCCATGGACCCCTCGCTCCTCGACGGGGAGAAGCCCCTCGCCCCCCTCCTCGCCCCCCTCTGGGCCGTCGCGTCGCCGGACTCCGGAGAGCGGGATGCCATCCTCGGACTCGTCGAGGACGGTCGCGCTCGCCTCCGGCGCTGGCGCGACGGAGGCTACCCCGATCTCGAAGGATTCCTGCAGAAAGGCTGAAACGAAGGAGGCCGGGCCCAAGCCCAGCCTCCTCGTCCTGTTCCGGCCTATCCCGGGACCCCCCGCGATCCCCCGCCGGGCGTCCGGGGTTTCCCGTGCCCGGCTCAGGCCTTCGCCGTCTTCCTGCGCGGGGCCGCGTGGATCGCCTCGCCGTGCACCGCGTGCGCCGCCTCCATCCAGATCTCCGCCAGCGTCGGGTGCGCGTGCACCGTGCGGCCCAGCTCCCGCGCCGTCAGCTCCGCGCGGATCGCGGCGGCCGCCTCGCCGACCAGGTCCGTCGCGTGCGGGCCGACCGCCGCAGCGCCCACCAGCCGGTCCGTCTCCGCGTCGACGATCCATTTCGCGAACCCGCCCGTCTCCCCGATCGCCATCGCCTTCCCGAGCGCCGCGAACGGGAACCGCCCGACCACGACCGCGCGGCCCGACTTGGCCGCGTCGGACTCGCTCATCCCGGCGAGACCGATCTCCGGGGAGGTGAAGATGCAGCCGGGGATGACGGATTCGTTCGTCCGGCGGCCGTGGCCGAGGGCGTGCTCGACCGCCACCATCGCCTGCGACGTCGCCACGTGGGCGAGTTGGATGCCCCCGGTGACGTCGCCGATCGCGTAGACCGTCGCCGCGGCCGTCTGGCCGTGCGCATCCACCTCGAGGAAGCCCTTGTCGTTCGGTTTCAGCCCCGCGTTCTCCGGCGACAACCCGTCCGTCACCGGCCTCCGGCCGATCGCGCAGAGGAGGAGGTCCGCCTCGAGGGACTCGTCGCCGAAACGGCCGGTCACCCCCCGGTCGGACGCCTCGACCCGCTCCAGCGGCTTGCCGGTGAGGACGCGGATGCCGAGCGACGCTTCCATGTGCTTCCGAAGCGACTTCCGGATGTCCGCGTCGAACGGAGCCAGGATGTCCTCGAGCAGCTCGACCACGGTGACCCGGACGCCCAGCTGGGCCAGCAGGCAGGCGAACTCGCACCCGATGATCCCGCCGCCGAGGACCAGGACGCGGCCGGGGACCGCCTTCAGGTCCAGGAACGCCCGGCTCTCGACGACGCGGGGATGCTTCGGAAGGAAACCGGGCATGACGGCGGTCGATCCCGTCGCAACGATCGTCTTCTTCGCCTCGACAACGGCCGGCGTCCCGCCGCCGGGGGGGGTGACGGCGATCCGGTTCCGGGACTGGAACGCGCCCGTGCCGCGGAGGACCGCGACCCCGTTGCCGGTCAGCAGGGTCTCGACGCCCTGCTTCAGGCGGAGGACGACCTGGTCCTTGCGCGCGGCCATGGCCGCGTAGTCGAACGTGACCGACCCGGTCTTCACGCCCATCTCGCCGCCGGCCTTCGCCTTCGCGTAGACGTCGGCCGAGGCGATGAGGGTCTTGGTCGGGATGCACCCCCAGTTGAGGCAGGTGCCGCCCATCGCCTCGCGCTCGATGATCGCGACCTTCGCGCCCAGCTGGCACGCCCGGATGGCCGCCGGGTACCCGCCGGGGCCCGCGCCGATCACCACGATGTCGTACGTTTCCATGACTCGAGATCCTCGATCTTGGTTTTGAGTGCGTTCAGGAATCGGGCGGCCATCGCCCCGTCGATCAGGCGGTGGTCCGCGGAGAGTGTCAGCGTCATCATCTGGCGTACGACGACCTCCCCGTCCTTTGCCGCCGCGCGGGGCAGGATGCTCGAGACGGCCAGGATGGCCGCCTCGGGCGGATTGATGATCGCGGTGAAGGATTCGACGTTCATCATGCCCATGTTGGAGACGGTGAAGGTGCTGCCCGCCATCTCGTCGGGCGCCAGCTTCCCCGCGCGGGCCTTCGCGGCCAGGTCCGCCGCGCGGTCGTGGATCTGGCCGATCGTCAGCCTCCCGGCATCGCGGATCACCGGCACCACCAGGCCCGCCTCGACGCTCACCGCCAGCCCGAGGTGGACGCGGCTGATCCACCGCACCGACTTCCCGTCCGTGGTGCTGTTGAAGGCGGGGAACTCGGTCAGGTTCTGGATGACGGCCCGGAGGATGAAGTCCGTCACCGTGTACGGCGCGCCGGCCTTCTTCAGCTCCGTCCGCCACGCGGCCAAGTCCGTCATGTCGACCGACGTGGTGACGAAGAAGTGGGGCGCGGTGACGACGCTCTGGCTGAGACGCTGGGCGATCACCTGGCGCATGCGGCTCATCGGCTTCGGCTTCTCGGCGACCGCCCGCTCGACGTCCTCCACGCGGATGCGGCCGTCGTCGCCCGTCGCCTCGAGATCCAGCGCGTCGATCGCCTCCTTCGCGGCCAGGGCGCGCGCACCGGCAGTCCACCGGATCCGGCTCACGCCCTTCGCCTCGACGTACGCCTTCACGTCGCGCTCCACGACGCGACCGCCGGGCCCCGTCCCGGAAACCTTGCGCGGGTCGACCAGCGACTCCCGGGCCAGCCGCTTGGCGCGCGGGCTGATCCGGAAGACGGGCGGCGCGGCGGGCGCCGTCGAAGGGCCGGCCGCGACGGGCGGGGGGATCGCCGGGGCCGCTTCGGCGGCGCGCGGGGCGGGAGCCGCTGCGGGCGCGGCCGCCGTCGCCGCCACGGGAGGCGGGGCCTGGACCTCCGGGACCGCCTCCCCCGGGCTCCCGATAAAGCCGCAGACCGTGGCCACCGGCGCCGTCACCCCCTCCCCGACCACCACTTTCAGCAGCGTCCCGTCGTAGAAGCTCTCCACCTCCCTGGCCGCCTTGTCCGTCTCGATCTCGAAGAGGACATCCCCCTTTTTGAGCGCGTCCCCCTCCTTCTTGAGCCACCGGAGGACCGTGCACGTCTCGGTCATCTGGCCCGGCTTCGGCATGATGATGGGCTGTACCATGTCGCGGGGTTCCTTTTGTTGCCGGAGACCGTCGGTCCGGCCTCCTCGGGCGTCGCCTACAGGATCGATTTCACGGCGGCGAGGACATCGTCCGGCGTCGGATAGAAGACCGCCTCCAGGCCGGCCGCCTGCGGGGCGATCCCGTTCTTGGCGCCCACGCGGACGACGGGGCCGTCCAGGTCGTCGAAGGCCTTCTCCTGGATCGTCGAGGCGATCTCGCCGGTGAAGCTCCCGATGTGGACGCAGTGGCTGGCGATGACGCACCGGCCCGTCTTGCGCACCGACCGGAGGATCGTCTCCAGGTCGAGCGGGACCAGGCACCGGATGTCGATCACCTCGGCCTGCACCTTGTCGGCATGCAGTCGCTCGGCGGCCTTCAGGCAGTCGTGGACGGCCGGCCCCCACGCGACGAGGGTGACGTCAGTCCCGGGGCGCTTGACGTCCGCCACGCCCAGCGGGAGAAGGTAGTCCTCCTCGGGGACGGGACCCTTGAGGGAATAGAGCAGCTGGGACTCGACGAACATCACCGGGTTGTTGTCGCGGATGGAGGCCTTCAGCAGGCCCTTGGCGTCGCGCGGCGTCGAGGGGTAGACGACGTACATCCCCGGAACGTGGGCGAAGACGGACTCGAGGGTCTGGGAGTGCTGGCCGCCGTACCCCTTCCCGCCGCCGACGGAGGCGCGGACGACGAGCGGCACCTTCACCTGCGCACCGGACATGTAGTGCCACTTCGCAGCCTGGTTGCTGATCTGGTCGGAGGCCATCAGCGCGAAATCCATGTACATCAGCTCCACGACCGGGCGCAGGCCCACCATGGACGCGCCGACGGCCGTCCCGCAGATGGCCGCCTCCGAGATGGGCGTGTTGAAGACGCGGTCGCGCCCGAAGGCCTCGAGCAGGCCCTTCGTCAGCTTGAAGGCGCCGCCGTAATCGGCGACATCCTCCCCGTAGAAGATCACGCGCGCGTCGCGCTTCATCTCCTCGACCATCGCCTCCTTGAGCGCGTCGCGGTAGTTGATCTCCCCGTTCTGCCGCTTGACGACCGGCAGCTCCTTCACGATCGGCGGATTCCGGTGCTCCGCCGGCACCTCGGTCTCGACGTCGTCCGTGTACATGTAGCGGATGACGTCCTTCGGGTCGGGGTCGGCCCCCTGGGCGGCCCGGACGGCCGCGCGCGCGTTCCGGTCACGCACCCGCTGCCCCATCGCCTCGATCTCCGGGCCCTTAATCTCGCCGGCGGCGAGGAGCTGCGTCGTGTACGACT
>CAYUME010000187.1:4791-8252 GCA_964445475.1 uncultured Planctomycetia bacterium | reverse complement strand
GTGGAGGTGGGCGCCACCGCCTCCCAGCGGATCCGCGTCCCTGCCGGCACCGCCCTCCGCTTCACGGTCCCGGCCGACGATTACGCCAAGATCAACTGGCACGTATGAGGGACGGATCGGGCGGACCGCCCGATCCCCGTTCGAGGACACGCGGATGCCCGAACTGCGCAAGGATCCCGTGACCGGGCGCTGGGTGATCGTCGCCGTCGAGCGCACGAAGCGGCCCGACGACTTCCGGGCCGCCTCCCCGCCGCGCCGCGGCCCCGTCGGCTGCCCCTTCTGCGAGGGGAGCGAGGCCTCCACGCCCCCCGAGATCGCCGCCCTCCGCGAGCCCGGGTCGGCGCCCAACGGCCCCGGCTGGCGCGCCCGCGTCATCCCCAACAAGTTCCCCTCCCTCATGATCGAGGGCGAGCTCGACAAGCGCGGCGAGGGAATCTACGACCGCATGAACGGCATCGGCGCCCACGAGGTCATCATCGAGACCCCCCAGCACGATCTCGGGCTGGCCGACCTCCCCGCCGACCGCATCCGCGAGATGCTCTGGCTCTACCGCGAGCGGCTCCTCGACCTCCGCAAGGACCACCGCCTCATCTACGGCCTCCTCTTCAAGAACGCCGGCGTGCAGGCCGGAGCCTCCCTGGAGCACTCCCACTCCCAGCTCATCATGACCCCGATCGTCCCCTTCCGCGTCGCCCAGGAGATCCAGGGGGCCAAGCTCTTCTTCGACTACCGCGGCCGCTGCATCTTCTGCGACATCATCCAGCAGGAGATCAGTTCCGGCGACCGGCTCGTCGTCAATGAGAAGAACTTCATCGCCTTCGAGCCCTACGCCTCCCGCTTCCCGTTCGAGACCTGGATCCTCCCGAAGCGCCACCTCTCCCACTTCGAGGCCACCGACGACGCCCTCCTGGGCGAGCTGGCCTATGTCCTCAAGTTAACCCTGAAGAAGATCGAGGTCTCCGTCAACAACCCGCCCTACAACTACCTGGTCCACACCTCGCCCCTCAACGTCGGCCCGATCGAGCACTACCACTGGCACTTCGAGGTGATCCCCCGCATCACCCGCGTGGCCGGCTTCGAGTGGGGAACCGGCTTCTACATCAATCCCGTGCCGCCCGAGAACGCCGCCCGCTACCTGCGCGACGCGGTGGTCTGACCGCCTGAGCAAGAAACCTCCGGATGCGCGGCGCGGCCGGGGTGTTTTTCCTCATGCGCATCGTCGAGATCGCCTCGGAAGTCCACCCGTTCGCCAAGGTCGGCGGCCTCGCCGACGTGGTGGGGACACTCTCCCTCGAATTCGCCGCCCGCGGCCACGCCGTCGACGTCTTCCTCCCGGCATACCGGTGCGTCCTGCGCGGCCCCTGGAACCTCGGCCCGCCGGTCCTGCGCCTGGCCGTCCCCCTGGCGCATGCGACGCGCACGGTGGAGGTCCGCCCCCTCCGCCTCGCCCTCGCCCGCGCGCGCGGGTTCGTCCTCGCCTGCGACCCGCTCTACGACCGGGACGGGATCTACGAGGGAACCGGCGGGGCCCACCCCGACAACGGCGAGCGCTTCGCCGTCCTCGCCAAGGCCGCGCTGGCGGCCGCCGAGGCGACGGGAGGCCCGCCCGACATCGTCCATGCCCACGACTGGCACGCGGCGCTGGCCCCCGTCTACCTCCGCTCCCTCTTCGCGGGCCGACCCGCCTTCGCCGCGACCCGGAGCGTCCTGACCATCCACAACGCCGCCTACCAGGGACGCTTCGGGCCCGATGTCCTCCCCGTCCTCGGCCTGGACCCGTCCCGGTTCGACCTGTCGATCCTGGAGTCGTTCGGGCAGATCAACTACCTGAAGGGAGGCGCGGCCTGCGCCGACCTCCTGACCGCCGTCAGCCCCCGCTACGCCCTCGACCTCCAGACCCCCGAGGGGGGCTTCGGGCTCGACGGCCTCTTCCGGTACCGCGCCCGCGGCCTCCACGGCATCCTCAACGGCATCGACGCGCGCGCCTGGGATCCCGCCACGGACCCCGCCCTGCCCGCCCGCTTCGATGCCCGGAATCCCGCCGCCGGCAAAGCGGCGTGCAAGCGCCGCCTCCAGCGCGACGTCGGCCTCCCCGAACGGCCCGAGGTGCCGCTCCTCGCCTTCATCGGGCGCCTCGTCCCCCAGAAGGGGATCGACCTCCTCGCGGCCGTCCTGCCCGACCTCCTCCGGCGCGACCTGCAGTGCGTGCTGCTCGGCGCAGGGGAGCGGTCGGCGCACGGTTTCTTCGAGGACCTCCGGAGGCGCCGTCCCGGCCGCTTCGCCGCGCACCTCGGCTTCGACGAGGGACTCGCCCACCGCATCGAGGCGGGGGCGGACCTCTTCCTGATGCCGTCCCGCAGCGAACCCTGCGGCCTCAACCAGATGTACAGCCTCCGATATGGAACCGTGCCGGTCGTCCGGGAAACGGGGGGACTGGCCGACACGGTGGTGGACGCCACGCCGGAGGCGATCGCCGCGAGGCAGGCGACCGGCTTCGTCTTCAGCGACTTCACCCCCGAGGCGCTCCGGGCGGCGGTGGACCGGGCCCTCGCGGCCTTCGCCGACCGGCCGCTCTGGAAGGCGCTCGTGCGGACGGGCATGCGGCAGGACTGGTCCTGGGCGCGGAGCGCGGAGCGCTACCTCGCGCTCTTCGAGAGCCTCCGGCCCCCGGACCGGCCGCGACGGCGCGGCCGCGCCTGAAGCCCCCCGGTCGCCGTTGCCTCCGCCCGCCGTTCCCGGTATCCTTCAGGCCTCGCGTCGGGACGCTCCCGTTTCCCTGGCCGAAGCCCCGTTGACCCTGCGCCCGGTCGCGAAGCGACCGGACGCCGCGCGGACCCCCCATGAAAACCCTCCAACTGGTCTTCGCCGTCCACAACCACCAGCCGGTCGGCAACTTCGACCACGTCCTCGCGCGCATCTACGACGACTGCTACAAGCCGTTCCTCGACCGCATGGAGCGCCACCCGTCGATCCCCTTCTGCCTGCATACCAGCGGCAGCCTGCTCGACTGGCTTGCCGCCAACCGCCTGGAGGCCTTCATCCAGATGGAGCGGATGGTGAAGGCGGGACGGCTCGAGCTGATGGGGGGCGGGTTCTACGAGCCGATCCTCCCGATGCTGCCCGAGCGCGACCGCACGGGGCAGATCGAGCGGATGACCGGGTTCCTCCAGAAACGGTTCGGGTGCGAGGTCCGGGGGGCCTGGCTCGCCGAGCGCGTCTGGGACCCGGGCCTCGCCTCCAGCCTGGCCGCCGCCGGCATCGAGTACACCGTCGTGGACGACGCCCACTTCAAGGCCGCCGGCATCACCGGCGACCGCCTCCTCGGCCCGTACCTGACCGAGGACCAGGGCCGGCTCCTCACGGTCTTCAACATCCACGAGACGCTCCGCTACATGATCCCGTTCGAGAACGACGTCGACCGCATCTTCGGATGGTTCTTCTTCGGATGGACGAACTGGACG
>CAYUME010000187.1:0-4781 GCA_964445475.1 uncultured Planctomycetia bacterium | reverse complement strand
ATCGTCGGCACCCTCCGCGGCCTGGCCTCCGAGGACGGCCGCCGCGTCGTGGTCTACGCCGACGACGGGGAGAAGTTCGGTGGGTGGCCGGGCACCCACGCGCACGTCTACACGGACGGCTGGCTGGATCGCTTCCTCGGCGCCCTCGAGGCGAACGCCGGCTGGCTGCGCGTGACGACCTTCTCCCGGGCGCTGGCGGAGACCCCGCCCCTCGGCCGGGTCTACCTCCCCGTCACCTCGTACCGAGAGATGGGCGAATGGGCCCTGCCGACCGAGACCGCGGTCGCGTACCACCGCCTGGTCGACCGCCTCAAGCAGGAGGGGCGGTACGACGCAGTCGCCCCCTTCCTCCGGGCCGGGATCTGGCACAACTTCCGGGCGAAATATCCCGAGTCGAACTGGCTGTACGGGCGCATGCTGGACGTCAGCGACCAGGTCGCCCGGCTCCCGAAGCGGGGCAAGGCGACCGAGGAGGCACAGGCCGCGCTCTACCGCGGCCAGTGCAACTGCGCCTACTGGCACGGCCAGTTCGGCGGCCTCTACCTCCCGCACCTGCGCGCCGCCCTCTACGGCCAGCTGATCGAGGCGGAGAACCTGGCCCTGGCGGCCGCCCCCGCCCGGCGGACCGCCGCCACGTACCGCGAGCGCGACGTGGATCTCGACGGCCACACCGAGATCGTCCTCTCGTCGGACACCCTCAACGTCTTCGTCGCCCCCGCCCGCGGCGGGCAGGTGGTGGAGCTCGACCTCCGCGACAAGCGGTTCAATCTTCTCGCCACGCTCGCCCGGCGGAAGGAGTGGTACCATCCCGCCATGATCGAGAAGGCCCGGCGCCAGCGCGAGGCGCTGGCGGCCGGAGGCGGGGCGACCTCCGCTCCCGACGGCATCGCGGTCCGGCGCGCCGACCTCGAAGAAAACCTCTTCGTGGACGCCCATCTCCGGGCCAGCCTCGTCGACCACCTCTACGACCCCGCGGCGACGGCGGACCACGTGGCCGCCTCCCGGGCGGTGGAGCGGGGGGACTTCGTCGAGGGCGCCTACGCCCCGAAGGCGCAGCGTACGGAGGGCGGCGTCCGGCTCCGCCTCGCGCGCACCGGCCTCGTCTCCCAGGGGGACCGGCGGCTCCCCCTCCACATCGAGAAGGTCCTCGACCTGGATGCCGCCGCCAACGAACTGGCCGCCCAGTACACGCTGACGCTGGACGGATCGGAGGTGGTGGAGATCCTCTTCGCCGTCGAGCTGAACTTCGCGATGCTCGCCGAGGACGGGGGCACGCGCTGCTTCCACGCCGGCAACCGCACGCCCATCGGCCACCTCGGCGCGCGTCTCGACCTCCCCGGCTGCCACCGGCTCTACCTCGCCGACACCTGGCAGGGCATCGAGGTCGCCATCACCTGCTCTCCGCCGGCGGGATTCTGGACCTACCCGGTCAAGACCGTCTCCCAGTCCGAGGCCGAGTACGAGCTGAACTACCAAAGCACCGTCGTCCTGCCGCGCTGGAAACTCCGGCTCGAGCCGGGGAAGCCCTGGCAGGGCCGGCTGGCGCAGCGCTTCGGGCGCCTGTAGCGGCGCGTCTCCCCTGGTGACGGCGCGATCATGTCCACCCGACGAACGCCCTTCCGCGCGGATGCCGCGTTCGACCGCGACCTGGCCGCCCTCGTCGGGCTCGGCCTCCCCGACCCCGAAGGCTACCGCGCCGACGGCCAGCCTCTCCGCGACTGGCTGACGTGCCGCGCCTGCGGGACGCGCGGCGTGACGCTCCACCACGTCGTGCCGGGCTGGGTCTGCCGCGCGACCGGCACGACGGAGGTCCTGGAGCCCCTCTGCCCGGAGTGCCATGCGGCGGCGGAGCGGCTGACGTGGCGGGCGGCGGAGCTCGCCCTGCTCCGGGAGGACCTGCTGGCGCAGGCCGTGAGGCGTCGGCCCGCGCTGGCCCCCGCGAAGGCGGCGTGGGAGGCGTGGACGCGCTGGGACCGCCGGGTGCGGAATCTGGAGCGCGCCGGGCGGGAGCGGACGCCGGCCGGGGAGGAAGTGGCGCGCGAGGCCGCGCGCACCCGCCGCGCTCTCGCCCCGCACCGCGACCGGCTCCGGGGCGCCGTGCGCGCCGCCGCCGCCGAGATCTGCCGGCGACGCGTCGACTATGCGGGCATGGCCGCCGCCTGGCGAGGAAAGAGCGTGGCCGCCCTGAAGGCGGAGGCGTTCCTCCGACCGTGACCGGCGGTCATTTCAGGGCGGCCAGGGCCAGGACCTGGATGTATCGCTCCGACGCGTCGGTCCGCGTCCGGCTCAGGTGCTCGTAGATCCGCCTGGCCTCCCCCGTCTTCCCCGCCCCGGCCAGCCGCTCGGCCAGCAGCAGGCAGTGCTTCGTGCCCTGGACCCGCTCCCACCCCTCCGCTCCGTCGGCGGCCTTCAGCAGCCGGTCGATGGAGCCCGCGTCCGCGGTCCGCGCCAGCCCCCACCCCGCGAGGAGGCGCACCTCCCGGTCCGTGTCGCCGAGCGCCTCGATGAAGGCCGCCGCGGACGCCGCGTCGCACAGGACGCCGAGGGCCTGCAGGATCTGCAGCCGGGACGGACCCTTCGCGCGGGGCAGGGCGGCGCGGAACGCCTCGGCCGCCCCCTCGCCGATCGAGAGGATCGCCCGGGCCGCGGGGTCGCTGAGCTCGTCGTCGGCGAGCAGCGCACCGAGCCCGGGGACCTCCGCCGCTTGGCCGGCGAACTGGAGGGTCTGGCAAAGAAAGGCCTTCACCGCCTTCGGCGCGTCGCCGCCCAGACGGGAGGCCAGGGTCCCGGCTACGAGGCGCCGCGCCGCCTCCGATCCCGGCCGGCCCGTATGGAGGGCCAGCCCGTGCAGGATATACCGGGCCTTCCAGTCGTCGCCCGTCCCGGGCTCCGCCAGCCTGTCGACCAGCTGCAGGATGCGGTCGCGGCCCGCCGCGAGAATCTCCTCGAAAAGCGCCGCCGCGTTCCCCGGGTCCGGCCCGGTGAACTTGCCGTCCGCGTCGGCCTGGGGGATGCGGTCGAGCAGGGTCTGGATCTCGTCAGGGACTTCCATGGGCCACTCCTTCAAGGACGGCTTGCCGGATTTCGCGAATGCCTCCGCCGCGCGCGTCACGCCGCTCACAGGTGCCAGGGCGCGCGCAGGGGCTGGTTGACCAGCCGGTTCGCCTGCTCGTCGCCGACGACCTGCTCCCGGACGGGATCGTACCGGATCCGGCGGCCCGAGCGGATGGCCAGGTTGGCCAGGTGAAGGATCGTGACGGTGCGGTGGGCCGCCTCGGCGTGGCCGCCCGCCCGCTGGCGGGTCTTGACCGCCTGCGGGAACTTGACGAGCGGCTCGGGGTCTGGCATCGCCTCCACTTTCTTCCGGTCGTCGGGCGAGAGGTCGTCGATCGAGACCTCGCGGGGCTGCAGCCGGTCGTACGGCGGGCCCCACTCGTCGCTGGCGAGGACGTAGGTCAGCCCGTCGGCGAATTTCATCTCGACCCAGCCCCACATGCCGCAGGCCTCGGGGTGGGCGGGGGGGGCGAAGGCCTCGACCTCGACGGGGCTGGTGTCGTCCTTGGCGTAGGTCCACTGGACGGGGTCGAAGTGGTGCTGCCCCATGTCGCCGAGGCCGCCGTTTTCGTAGTCCCAGTAGCCGCGGTGGCTGCCGCCGAAGCGGTGCGGGTGGAACGGGCGCATCGCGGCGGGGCCGTTGTACATGTCCCAGTCGAGGCCGGAGGGGATGTCCCGCGGCGTGGCGTTGACGAACCCGCTCCACTGCTTGACCTTCAGGCCGCCCTTCTTGATGTGGACCGCCCGGCACGGCTTGAGCAGGCCGCTCGCCAGGATCTTGTGGATCTGCACGCGCTTCTTGTCGAGGCTGGCGTTGAAGCGGCCGAAGGTGCCGATCTGGAAGATGCGCTGGTAGCGGCGCTCGGCCTCGACGACGGCGCGCCCCTCGGCGATGAAGCGGCTCATCGGCTTCTCGCAGAGGACGTCCTTGCCCGCCTCCATCGCGGCGATGGAGATCAGGGCGTGCCAGCCGGGGTGCGTGGCGATCGCCACGACCTCGATGTCCTTCCGCTCGAGAAGGAGACGGTAGTCGGCGTAGACCGTCTTGTTGTCGGCTTCGCGGAGGAACTTGACGTCGCATCGGGCGAGGACGCGGACGTCGCCGCCGAGGCCCTGGACGGTGCCGGGGCCGCGCCCGCCGCAGCCGATGAGGGCCCCGCCGATCTGGTCGCTGGGGGGCGGGCCATCGGCGCCGGGCCCGCCGAGGAGGCGTCGGGGCAGGAGGGTGATGCCCGCCGCCGCCACCGCCGCGCCCCGCAGGACGTGTCGCCGGGTCGCGCCGCGTGCGATACGCGTCATGGGATCCCTCCTCCTGGATCGACCCGTTCCGTCGGCGCCCGCGGCGCGGTCAAACCGCCGCGAGGACACGGCCCACGAGCTCCGCCAGCATGCCGATGAAGGCCGGGTGGTCGCCCACCGTCTTCGCGCGGGCAAACCCCAGCCCGAGCCGCTCCGCGACCCGCCGCGCCTCGAGGTCGAGGTCGTACAGGACCTCGACGTGGTCGGCGACGAAGCCGACGGGGACAACGACGACGTCCTTCGCCCCCTTCGCCGCGAGGTCCTTCAGGGCGTCCAGCACGTCCGGCCCCAGCCACGGCTCGCGCGGGCCGCCGCTGCGGCTCTGGTAGGCGAGTGCGCGGTCGCGGACGCCGAGCAGCGCGCAGACGCCGTCGACGGCCTGCCGGAAGTCGGCCTGGTAGACCTCGGCGCCGCCCGACGCGACGGGG
>CAYUME010000186.1:0-8254 GCA_964445475.1 uncultured Planctomycetia bacterium | reverse complement strand
TGAAGGTCTTCGAGAAGGCGGAGGAGGCCAGCAACGACGCCGAACGTCACGTGTGAGGCCAGCCCGGCGTCCGCGCGCGGCTCCGCAGCAGCAGCGAGCTCGTCCTCGTCGCCCACGAGCGCCTTTACGTCCTGCACCTCGCCACGGCGGCCCTGAAGGAGCTCGCCCCCGCAAAAGGCGGCGTCCTGCACGCCGTCGATCCGGGCGGGAACGCCTACCTCGGCGGCGACGAGAACTCGAACACCGGCCGGGAGCCCTGGCGCAAGCCGTTCCTGTACAAGGTGGACCGGGCCGGGAAGGTCGCCTGGGAGGTCTGGCGCTGGAACTCGAAGGAGGTCGGGACCGACAAATACCGGCTCGTCTCCGACTCGAGCGTCCGGCACGTCGGGTTCGCCGGGAAGACGATGGTCGTCGCCGGCTGGAGCGACGGGGGGAACTCCGTCTTCAACCGCCAGCCGGCCGACCTCGACGCGGAGGTCAAGTACGCGGGGTTCATCGACTCGCTCTGGGGGGCGGGCGTCGGGACGTTCTCGCGGCTGATGCGGCTGGAGGGCGACCCGCCGAGGCTCCTCGACGGGACGGTCTGGTGCGCGTTCCTGACCGACAAGAACAAGCCGAACAGCGCGGCGATCGACAGCCTGGCGGTGCTCGACGACGGCCGCGTGGCGGTCGGGGGCGGCACGTCGTTCGCGCTCGTCGAGACCCCGGACGCGTGGGCGAAGGCCTTCCCGGAGGGGGCCGGCGGGGCGAACCTGTCGATCTTCAGCGCGGACCTCAAGGACCTCCTCTTCTCCACGGTGCTCCCGACGGCGGAGCGTCGGGTGGCGATCGGGAGCGCGGGGACGAAGCTGGTCCTCGCGTGCCGGGCGAAGGCGCCGGAGGGGGAGGCCGCGCCCAAGCCCGTCCTCGTCAAGCCGCTCCAGGAACGGGTCGCCGGCGCGTGGGACGGGTACGTCGTGGTGGTGGAGACGCAAGGGAAGGCCCGGGCAGAAGGCGCAGCGCCGCCGTCCCGATGACCCGAGGCCCGCGGCCGACGCGTTCCGCGGCGGCCCACAATGTTTATATTAACTGAAATGGCCTGTCCCGCTTGACTCGATCCGCCTCGCGTGGTAAGGTCCGCCCGTCGCAACGGCCGCGGATCTCCTCCTCCTTGTTTCAAGGTGCTCCATGGACCAGCCGAACGGAACCGCCCCCGCCCTCCCGGAGGAAAAGCCCGCCCTCGGCAAATGGATGGCCCTCACCGCGGCCTTCCTCGGCTGGATGTTCGACGGGCTCGAGATGGGCCTCTTCCCCCTCATCGGCCGGCCGGCCCTCGGCGAGATGCTCTCCGGCGGCGGACCGAACGTCGACAAGGAGATCGGCACCTGGTTCGGCGCGATCATCGCCGCGTTCCTCGTCGGTGCGGCCGCGGGGGGGTTCGTGTTCGGCTGGCTCGGCGACCGGATCGGGCGCGTGAAGGCGATGGTCTGGAGCGTCCTGACCTATTCCGTCTTCTCCGGACTCTGCGTCTTCGTCAACGCCCCCTGGCAGCTTTTCACCCTCCGCTTTCTCGCCTCGCTCGGGATGGGCGGCGAGTGGGCCCTCGGCGTCTCCCTCATCATGGAGGTCTGGCCCTCCAAGTCCCGGCCGGTGCTCGCCGGGCTCATCGGCGGCGCCGCCAACGTCGGGTTCCTCCTCGTCGGGTTCCTCGGCCTCGGCCTGAACACCTTCATGACCAGCGTCACCAAGGCCCTGCACACCTTCCTCCCGCTCGCCTGGGCGGACGCGCTGATGGCCAACAACGGCTGGCGGATGCTCTGCCTCCTCGGCGCCGTGCCCGCCTTCCTCACCTTCTTCATCCGGATCTTCGTCCCCGAGTCGGACAAGTGGAAGCACGCCGCCAAGAACGCGCCCAAGAACCGGATGGCCGACATCTTCCGGGGCGGCACCTGGAAATACTCCTTCCTCGGCGCCGCCCTCGCCGGCCTCGCCCTGCTCGGGACCTGGGGCTCGGTCCAGTGGATCCCGGCCTGGACCGGCAAGCTGACGGAGGGAGTCCCCGGCGTCAACAAGGGCGTGGCCATGGCCTGGACCCAGATCTACATGGCCATCGGCGCCATCATCGGCACCCTCGTCATCGCCGTCCTGGCCGAAAAGTTCAACCGCCGGGGCACCTACTTCGCCCTCTGCGTCGTGACCCTCGCCATCTGCCAGTACATGTTCCGCTCGCACCAGGCCTACGGCGGCTGGTTCCTGGTCCTGGCCACCCTCGCCAACGGCCTCTCGGCCGGCTTCTACGGATGGCTCCCGCTCTACCTCCCCGAGCTCTTCCCCACGCGCATCCGCGCCACCGGCTCCGGCTTCGGGTTCAACGCCGGACGCATCCTGGCCGCCGGAGGGACGCTCATCAGCGGCCAGCTGCTCACCTACTTCGGCGGCGACTATGCCCGCATGTGCTCCGTCATCAGCCTCATCTACGTCGCCGGCATGGTCGTCATCTGGCTCTGCCCCGAGACGAAAGGCAAGCCGCTGCCGGAATGATCGACGGACGATCCGGGCCCCTCGTCCCGGGGCCCGGCCCCCGCGATGACCATGCGCCTGGCGCTTGCGTCCCTGGCCTGGATCGCGCTCGCGGCGCGGGCGGCGGAGCCCGAAGCCCCCGCGCCCGTCCCGGCGCCGCTCCCCGCCGAGTCGGGGACCGTCCCCGCCGACCCCGCCCGCCGCATCCGGATCGACGACGCGCCCGAGGCCCTCCGCGACGCGCTCCGGCGATTCGACCGGCTCGAGCCCGGCTTCGACTGGGCGCTCGCCGCGGGACGGCCGACCGGATGGGACTACCAGATCCAGCATCTCACCTTCCCCTCCCCCGTCGCCTCCCCCTTCGCATGCAACGACACCGTCCATGCGGAGTACCATCGTCCGGTCCGCGGCGCGGGCGAGCGGCTGCCGGCGGTGATCGTCCTCGACATCCTGCAGGGGAACGCCCTGATCTCCGGCCTGGTGGCCGACACGCTCGCCCGACAGGGCGTGGCCACGCTCGCCCTCCGCATGGCCTACTACGGCGAGCGGCGCCCGCCCGAGACGAGCCGCCGGCAGATCGAGTCCGACCCGGCCCGGCTCCTCGACGCGCTGGCGCAGACGACGACCGACATCGGCCGCGCCGCGGCCTGGCTCCGGTCGCGGTCCGAGATCGACCCGGGTCGCGTCGGGCTCTGCGGGACGAGCCTCGGGGCCTTCGTCGCCGCGCTCGCCGCCGGCGCCTACGGGACCTTCCCCCGCGTCCTCCTCGTGATGGGCGGCGGCGACATGGCTGACGTGATCTGGAACGGGAGCGAGACGACCCGGGCGCGGGCGCGGCTCGAGGCGGCGGGCTGGACGCAGGAGCGGCTGGCCCGAGCGCTCGCCCCCATCGAGCCGCTCGCCTACGCCGCCCGAGTCCCCCGCGGCAGCGTCCTGATGGTCAACGGGACACGAGACGACGTGGTCTCCCCGGCCAACGCGGGAAAGCTCCGCGAAGCCCTCGGGGATCCCGCCATCCAGTGGTACGACGCCGGCCACTACACGATGGCCGCCTTCGCCCCCGCCATCCTCGCGCTGGCCGGCCGGCGCTTCGGGGAGACGGACTGGGGACCGATGCGCGAAACCGGCCCCGGGTCATGATGCTTACCCGTCGGCCGTGGCCTCCCCGCCTTGGGTGGACTCGCCTCCCCCGCCGTGCTATAATCACGGTTTCCCGGGATCGAGTCGAACTGCTTGCCCGATAATCGGTTAGCGGATCGCCTCCGTGCGTCGCGGGACGAACCCGGAGTCCGCCATGTCCGTCAAGCAGGGCCTCGCCTATCTTCTGGCCGTCGGGGTCGCCCTCAGCCTCCTCGCCGTCGACCTGGGCATTCTCACCTCCCCCGATGTCGCGGGCCCCCGGATCCGGAAACAGCTCAAGGAGCTGCTGGGCGGCGATGTCCAGATCGGGGAGATCGACCTGCAGGAGATCGGCGTCTTCCGGTGCCGGAATCTCCGCATCCGCCCCCCGCAGCACCTCGGGGCGGACGACGAGCTCCACGTCCGCAGCCTCCAGATCGATTACATCGGTGCGTACCCGACGGGCATCCGCCCGACCCGGGTGTGGATCGAGGGGGCGACCCTCCGGGCCAGCCGGCAAAGCGTGGCCTACTGGGTCCGCCGCCTCGCCGTCACCCGCAGCGAGGAGCCCCTCGCCCTCCCCGTCATCCAGCTGGACCGGCTGAAGATCCGGACGGAGCTGCCGGAGCTCTTCATCCCCGGCGCCGAGCCCGAGCTCGACGACATGCGCGTGACGATCCAGCCGCTTGACGGGGGGGGGATCCTGGGCGAAGCCTTCATCGGGTCCGGCCTTCCCGGCGCGTGGACGCTCCGGGCGGAATACCGTCCGGCCGAGGACGCCGTCACGATCCAGGCCGGCAGCGACGCCGACCTCCGGGAGGAATTCACCCGGCGCCTGAAGCCCGCCCTGTTCGCGATCTGGGACAAGTACCGGATCGAAGGCGGGTTCCGGATCGACGGCCGCGCGCAGCTCCGGCTCTCCGCCCCGGGCGGGCTGTCGGTGGCAGACTGGTCGGCCAAGGCCTCCTTCACGCGCGCGGAGGGCCGCGAGGTCTCGGGGCGATTCAAGCCCTTCCCCTACCCGGTGCGCGGGCTCGAGGGAGCGGTCGACTTCCTCCCCACCGGCGTCCGGATCCGGGACCTCCGCGCCCGGACGGCGGAGGGGATGGCCTCCGTCAGCGGATCGAGCAGCGGGTACCCCGCCGACAGCGCCTACGACATCCGCGTCCGTCTCGACCGCCTCCGCCTCGACGACACGCTGAGGACCGCGTGCCCGCCGGAATTCCAGGGACTCTGGCACGACCTGAACCTCGGGGGAACGCTCGACGCCGAGGTGCAGGTCACGCGCGAGGAGGGGCCGGACAAGCCCGAGCGCTACCGCGCGGTGCTCCACCCCACCGGCGCCTCCGTGCGCCATGTCGCCTTCCCCTATGCCGTCGAGGGGATCCAGGGCGAGGTCTTCTACAACGACGGCGAGGTGGTCCTGCGCCATCTCGACGGCCGGCACGGGGACGCCCGCGTCCACATCACGGGGCGCCTGGAGGCGATCGACCGGCCGGACGCGCCGGTGCATCTCGAGGTGACGGGTTGGAACGTCCCGTTCGATGGCGACCTCCGCGCCGCGCTCACGAAGGAGGTTGTGCCGATCTGGGAAAGCCTCTCCCCCACCGGCAGGACCGACGTCGTCTGGCGGTTCGACCAGCTGGCGGGGGCGGCCACGGCGAGCCACCGCGTCGAGATCCGCGTGCGGGGCGCCGGGGCCGTCGTCCGCGCCTTCCCCGTTCCCCTCTCCGATCTCCGGGGCGTGGCCGTCTACGACGCATCGGGCGTCGATCTCCAATTCATCCGGGGGACCTACCGGGGGGCCCCGTTCACGATCCAGGGCTCCATCCGGGGGGAGGGCCCGGCCGCGGACATCCGGCTCGCCATCACCGCCGAGCGGGTCCCGATGGACGAGACGTTACGCGCGCAGATCCCGGAGGAAAGCCGTCAGCTGGTGGACCAGCTCGGCCTGCGCGGAAGCGTGGACGCCGAGGTCCGCCTCGCCTACCGGGACGAGCCGGGCCGCCCGATGGTCGGGTCCTACACGGCGGAGGTCCGCCTGCGCGACGCGAGCCTGCAGGACCGGTTCCCGATCAGCAACATCCACGGCCGCGTGAACGTCGAGGGCGAGCTGCGGCCGGAGGGGAACAACGCCACCGGCGTCTTCAAGATCACGCAGGCGCGCTTCTCGGACAAGCAGGTCACCGACCTCGGCGCCCTCTTCCGGATGAGCGGAGGCCGGATCCATTTCTTCGACGTCCGGGGGACCGCCTACGACGGCATCGTCCACATCCCCTTCTTCGAGACGGTGGCGGAGACCGGCGCGTACGAGGGGCGCGGCCGCCTCGAGGCCGTCGACCTCGGCCTCCTCGTGCGGGACACCATCATCGCCGGGCGCCCCCTGGCCGGACGCCTGAGCGGGGAGATCGAGTTCAGCGGGAATTCGGGGAACCTCGCCTCGATCCGCGCGCGGGGCCGGGCCCAGATCGCGGACGGGTACCTCTGGGACGTCCCGTTCTTCCTCCAGCTCATGCGCGTCCTCAACCTCGGCCCCCTCCCCGCCCAGGAGGCCTTCCACACCGGGGACGTCCGGTTCCACATCGCCGACCAGCGGATCTGGATCGACGAGTTCGTCTTCGCCAGCAGCAGCGTCACGCTCTCCGGCAGCGGGTGGGTCAAGTTCGACGGCAAGATGGACCTGCTGATCGACTCGGAGTTCTCGTCGACGATCCTCTCGCAGATCCCCGTATTGAGCCAGTTCCTCGACATCCTGATGCGGAACATCGTGGCGGTGCGGGCGCGCGGAACCTTCAAGGAGCCGGACATGCGCCTGAAGGCATTCCCCCTGAAGGATTTCCAGCCGGAGCCCGATGACGACCCGAAAAAATGACGGGCCCGCGGGTCCCGTTCCGGAACCGCCGCCCCCCCCCCTGCCGCCGCCTGACCCGACCGCCCTGCCGCCGGCGGGCCCGCTGCCGCTTGCCCGCGTCGTCGGGCAGATGCTCCTGGCCGAGTTGCGGCCGGCGGAGCACCTCAAGAGCGCCGACCGGATGGAGGAGATGCGGGTTCTTGTCCGGGACCGGGGCGTGGGCGGTTTCCACCTCGCGGGGGGGGATGTCTTCGAGACGCCGGCCCTTCTCGCCTCGCTCCAGCAGTTGAGCCCCTTCCCCCTCCTCGTCGCCGCCGACTTCGAGGCCGGCCCGGTTCCGGCGCTCCGCGGATGCACGGTCTTCCCGTCGAACCTGGCGGTCGGGGCAACCCGGTCGGAGGAACTGGCGCGGCTGAAGGGGCTCGTCACCGCCGTCGAGGCCCGCGCCCTCGGCATCCACATGCTCCTCGGCCCCGTGGGCGACGTCCACTTCAACCCCGCAAACCCCGCGACCGACACGCGCGCCTTCGGGGAGAATCCCGCCCTCGTCGCGCGGCTGGCGGTCGCCTTCATGCAGGGGTGCCGCGAAAAGGGGATGCTGGCCTGCGCCCGTCACTTTCCCGGCCAGGGCGACGCGGAAGCCGACACCCCCATCACCCTGCCCGTCCTCCGCGCCGGGCTCGACCGCCTGCGGGCCGTCGAGCTGATCCCTTTCGCCGAGCTGATCCGCGCGGGGGTCGACGCGATCCTGACGGCGCCCCTCCTCGTCGAGGCGCTCGACCGTCTCCGCCCCGCCTCGCTCTCGCCGGTCGTGGTCCGCGATCTCCTGCGTCGCGAGATGGGGTTCACGGGCCTCGCGCTGGCCGACCTGGCGCTCCCCCCGGGGGTGTCCGGAACGTTCCCCCCGGATGAGACGCTGGTATCCGCCGCCGCGGCGGGAAACGACGCGATCCTCGCCCCCGGCCGCCCCCAGCAGGCGCTCTCCGTGCTGGACGGGGCGGTGCGTTCCGGCCGGCTCCCGGAGGCCGCGCTGCGCGCTTCCGTCCAGCGCCTGCTCGAGGCCAAGTCCCGCCTCGGCCTCCGCGCCTCGGCCCGCCCCGAGGTCGTCGAACGCCTCGTCGGGACGCGCGAGCACCTCGCCGCCGCGCAGCGCGTCGCCGACGCCTCCATCACCCTCGTCAAGGACGCCGCCGACGTCCTCCCCGTTCTCCCGCGCCGGTACGCCCCCCTGATCGAGCTCCGCATCATGGACGAGGGAGCGTCGGGCAACCTCGAGGTCTTCGGGGAGGAGCTCCGGCGCCGGTTCGGAATCCTCACCACCCTGCGGCTGACGACCGGGCAGGACACGACCCCGACGATGCTGCGCCTGCGGGACGCCGTCCGCTCGAAGCCGAAGGCGGTCCTCGTCGTCGGGCTCTTCGCCCGGGCCGGCGGCCGGGAGGGAGCCCCCCTCGAGCCCGCGCTCGCCGCCTTCATCCAGGCCGCGACGCGCGCGGTGCCGAACGCCGTCGTCGTCTCGTTCGGCACCCCCCACGTCTTCCGCCAGATGCCCGAGATCCCGGCCTACCTCTGCGGGTACGCCGACTGCGAGGCGACACAACGGGCGGCCGCCCGGGTCCTCAGCGGGGACCTGGCCCCCGCCGGCAAGCTCCCCGTCACGCTCACGTCGGACTACCCGGTCGGACACGGGCTGACGACGAGTCCCTGAACCCCCGTTTCCTGTTTCGGATGCCTCGCCGGGCCGCCTCATGAAGCGCATCGCACTGGGATTTTTCCTCGCCGTCG
>CAYUME010000185.1:0-8263 GCA_964445475.1 uncultured Planctomycetia bacterium | reverse complement strand
GACGACGAGGACCCTGCCCTCCAGGAGCTCGTTGTGGAATCCCGGCATCGCAAACGGGACGCAATCCGCCGAGATCAGGAGGCGGGCGTTCCGCAGGTACGGGGCGGTCGGCGGCACGAGGCGCAGCTGGACGGGCCAGTTCCCGAGTTTCGAGAGCACCGGCGTGCCGGTCCCGGGAAGGCCCGACCCCGAGGCTTGGACCTCCAGGGTGCGCGCGGCACTTCCGGGGCAGGCGTGCGCGCCGTGACCGTGCCGATGCGGCCCGGGCCCGGGACAGGCGGCAGGCGGAGCGGAGGCCGCCAGGCGGCGCTCGACCGCCTTCGGGTCGAAGTCCGCCGCGTCGCGCTCCTCGATCGTGATGGCGCCCACCGGGCACTCGCCGAGGCAGGCCCCGAGGCCGTCGCAGTAGATGTCGCTGACGAGCCGCGCCTTGCCGTCCACCATCGCGATGGCGCCCTCGGCGCAGGCCGTGGCGCACTGGCCGCAGCCGTTGCAGAGCGACTCGTCGATCCGCACGATCTTGCGCTTCATGGGGCTTCTCCTCGAGAAGGGGGTAGGTCGATGCGCGCCGAGGCCTCGGAGAGCGTGGTGGCCGACAGGTGGTCGCGGAGACGGCGCTTGAGCGAGACCAGGGCGCTCCCGAACAGGCAGTGGCCTCGGCAGGAGCGGCGCTTCAGCTGGCAGGCGGAGGCCCGGAACGGCCCGTCGATGGCCTCGAGCACGTCCAGCAGCGTGAGGGCGCGGGGGTCCCGGGCGAGCCGGAATCCTCCCGCGGAACCCCGGACCGGGCGGACCAGGCCGGCCCGGGCGAGACGCTGCATCACCTTGACCAGGTGGTGTCGGGAGACGCCGAGACGGCGGGCCAGGTCCGGCGCCGAGCAGGGGCCCCGTCCCTCGGTCCCGGCGATCACGCTGGTCGCGTGGAACGCGAGCGAGGCGGCCTCGCTGAATCGGAGCAGGTCGGTCATGCGTCGGCTCCCCCAATACAGGTATATATATACCTGTATTGGCGCCCGGTCAAGCCGAAACGCGCACGGAGGCGGTTGCGTCCAGCGGGCCCGTGCCGGTAGAATGCGTGGAACGCGGACATGAACGCACTGGCCGCTGCATCCTTCATGGAGACCCGCACATGGAAGGCAAGGGGGAGCGCTCGCTCTGCGACCTGGTATTCGTCGGCTTCAACTCGCGCGTCGTCGCCCTGGACCGGACGACCGGCGAGAAGGTCTGGCGCTGGAAGACCCCGGGCGGCAGCGGCCTGGTCGCGGTGCTGCTCGCCGGCTATCAACTTATCGCCTCCTGCGACGGGTACCCGTCCGCGCTGCCCCCCCTGACGGGGGTGGGGCGGTGGTAAAACCCGGTGGGGGGGGTGGGGACGGGCATTCCCTGCCTGGCCTCCGTCTACGGCAGCACCAGCACCGCCCAGACCGCCTACTGGGACGAGCAGCGGCGGAAAAGCGATTGAAGCCCGGGGACGGCGCCGCTTTACATCGCGACCGCACCCCGTTATAAAGGATCGCATGACCGGCATGCCCAGGATCCCGACCTTCGCGTTCGCGACGGTCCTCCTGCTCCCCGCCTGCGCGATGACAGGCTTCGAGGACCGATACCGGATCCCCGAAGACCGCGTGAACGCCCTGCTGGCCGACGTGCCGTGGGCGGACCGCGTCGCGCGACGCGAGGCCCCTTCGGGGGGGGAGACGCCGGAATCCTCGCCGGCCGGAACGCTCCGGCTCGACGTCGTCGAGAGCGTGAACCTGGCCCTGAAGAACAACCGGGACCTCCTCCGCACGCTCGAGGGGCGCTTCCTGGCGGAGATCGACGCCGAGCTGGCGCTGCACGGCTACTGGCCGCTCCTGCAGCCGCTGACGATCGCCTCGATGTACAGCGAGGCCGCGGGCGGCGGCCCGTCCCGGTCCGACGCGGCCGCCGTCGGGCTCTCGCAGCGGCTTCCGTTCGGAGGCGCGGTCGCGCTGACGGGGACGGCCGCGGGGGCCTCGGGACGCGGCCCCGACGCCTTTTCCCTCACCCCGACCCTGAGCGTGAGCCTCCCCCTCTGGCGCAACGCGGGGGCGATCGTCGCCAACAACCCAGAGATCAGCACGCTCCGGTCCGCCGTCTACGCGGAGCGGGAGATGGAGCACGTCCGACAGGTCCTGGCGATCGACATCGCGCGGCGCCACTACTCGCTGATCCAGGCGAAGAAGGCGATCCGGAACCTCGAGATCAACCTGGAGAACGCGCGGAAGCTGCGGAACCAGTCGGAGGCGATGTTCCGGTTCGGCCGCGTGACGAAGACGGACCTCTTCCGCGCGGAGTTCCAGGTCTCCCAGGCGGAGAACGATCTGCTCAACGCCGTCGAGAACCGCAAGCTGCTGGAGGACGTCTTCAAGATCCAGCTCGCGATCCCCCCGGAGACGCCGGTCGAGCTGACGGCGGAGGACGTCGCGCCCCCGCCCGAGGCCATCGACGACGCGGGCTACCTCGAGGCCGTCCGCGCTCGCAACATCCTCTGGAAGAACACGCAGGACCGCTTCGAGGACGAGAAGCGGTCGCTCCACGTCGCGGCCGACGCCCTCAACCCGCGCCTGGACCTGTCGGGGAGCGCCGAGGCCGGGGCCTCATCCGACGAGCCGCTGCGCGGGTACCGGCACGACCCGGCCGCCTGGTCGGCCGGCCTCGCCCTGGAGATCCCCCTGGACCGCATGCCCCTCCACCGCAACTATCAGGCGGCGGTCCTCCGGTTCCTCCAGGCCGAGCGGAGCTTCGTCCAGTCCCGCGACGAGCTGTCGCGGCAGGCGCGGGAGCGAGTGATCGCGCTGAAGCAGGGGATCTTCAACGTGCGCCTCCAGATGCGGTCGGTGGACGAGGCCGAGAAGGCCCTGAAGGTGCTCACGTACGAGTACCGGCAGGGGAAGGTGGCGAACCGGGACGTGATCGAGGCGCAGAACAAGCTGATCGCGGCCCAGAACCAGCTCCTGCGCAGCCTCGTCGACGCCCTCATCGCCCGCCTCGAGATGCGCCAGTTCGCCGGTCAGCTCCAGATCGATCCGGAGGGACAATGGCTAAGGCCGTGATCGCGGTCGTCTCGGTGCTCGGCGTCTCGGCCGCCGCCGCCGGGCTCTGGCGTCTCAACGCCGGCCCGTCCGACGCGGAGGTCTCGGTGCCCCTCGCGGAGGTCCGTGCGACCGACCTCCGCCTCACGGTCACCGCCGAGGGCAAGCTGAAGCCCAAGGAATACATCACCATCAAGCCGAAGGTCGAGACGGTCAACGAGCTGACCCTGCTCAAGCTGGCCGCGAACGGGACCGTCGTCAAGCCGGGCGACCTGCTGGTCGCCTTCGACACGGCGGACCTGAAGCAGGCGGTCAGCAAGCTCAAAATCGACGTCCAGGCCGCGGAAAGCGAGCTGGTCCAGGCGAAGGAGGAGGTGCGGAAGGCCGAGCTGGACCAGAAGCTGAACATCCGGGACAAGGCCTTCAAGCTGATGCTCGCCGAAAAGGAGCTCGAGAAGTACCGCGATCTCGACGGGCCGAAGCAGGTCAAGGAGTCGGAGATGAAGCACAGCCGGGCGGAGGCCGTGCTCGAGGAGGCGAAGGAGGACTATGCGGAGGCCCTCGAGATGAAACAGGAGGACCTCGTCGCCGAGAACGAGGTCAAGAAGTCCGAGTTCGCCCGGCGCGACGCGCAGTACGCCCTGGAATCGGCCCGGCTGAGCCACGAGCTGCTGGTGAAGTACACGGTCCCCATCGAGAACCAGCGGCTGAAGCAGGCCCTCGAGGACGCGAAGGAGCAGATGGAGAGCATCAAGCCGTATACCGAGTCGATCGTCTCGCAGAAAAAGGCGGGCGTCACCAAGGCCGAGCGGGCGCTGGACGAGCTGCGGATCCAGCTTGCCAAGAAGGAGAAGGACCTGGAGGCCTGCGAGATCACCGCGCCGGCCGCCGGCATGGTCCACTACGGGTCGGCCGAGGGGCGCCGCTGGCACAGCAGCGACCGGGAGACCCTCAAGGTCGGCAACAAGGTCAACAACCACGACTCCCTGCTGTACATCCCCGACCTCTCGAAGATGTACCTCGACGTGCTCGTCGACGAGGTCGACATCAGCAAGATCCGCAAGGACCAGCGGATCACCGCCCACGCCGAGGCCCACCCCGCGATCCCGATCCGGGGGATCGTCGAGGAGGTCAGCCAGGTCGCCTCCCAGGAGGCCTGGTGGGACACCCAGATCAAGTTCCGCGTGAGGTGCTCCCTGGACCAGTCCCTCGACTGGTTCCGCCCCGACCTGACGGCCCGGGTGGAGATCGAGGTCGGCGCGCTCCAGGGCGTGTACGTCGTCCCCGTCGATGCGATCTTCCAGCGCGACGGCAAGACGGTCTGCTACCTGGAGGACGGGACGGCGCGGCCGGTGACGCTCGGCCCTTCGACGGTCGAGGCCGTCCAGGTCAAGGAGGGGCTTCAGCCGGGGGAGAAGGTCCGACTGACGGCCCCGGCCGCCAAGTGAAGCTCACCGCCCCGGAGGGGCGGGGCTCCCGGTCGGTGTCGGGTGCGCTCGTGTCGCGGGGATTTGCGGCGACCCTCTTCCGGAAACGGTCCCGTCCATGCCCTTCTGCGAGTTCCAGGACGTTTCCCGTCTCTACGGCAAAGGCGATCGGGAGTTCTACGCCCTGCGGGAGGTCACCTACGCCTTCGCGGCGGGGGACTTCATCTCCGTCACGGGCCCCTCGGGGTCCGGCAAGTCGACCTTCCTCAACATCCTCGGCCTCCTCGACCGCCCGACGCGCGGGACGTACCTCCACCTCGGCGAGGACGTCTCGGGCCTGGACGACGACGCGCGCTCCCGGATCCGGAACCGGACCATCGGCTTCATCTTCCAGTCCTTCAACCTCTTCCCGCAGCTGACGGTCCTCGAGAACGTCGAGGTGCCGATGATCTACGCGGGCGTCCCGGCGGGGGAGCGGCGGCGGCGGGCGTCCGCGCTCATCGAGCGCGTCGGCCTGACCCCGCGGGCGGCCCATCGCCCGACGCAGCTCTCCGGGGGCGAGTGCCAGCGGACCGCGATCGCCCGCGCCCTCACGAACGCCCCGTCCCTCATCCTGGCCGACGAGCCCACGGGAAACCTCGACGAGTCGAACGGCCGCGAGATCGTCAAGCTGCTGATCGAGCTGAACGCCCAGGGGACGGCCCTGGTCGTCGTCACGCACAACCCCGACGTGGCCGCGCAGGCGCACCGCCAGATCCGCCTGCACGACGGGAGGCTCGAGGCATGAGCCCCTGGGAGGCCTTCCGCCTCGCCCTCCGGAGCATCGCCCTCCACAAGCTCCGCTCTTTCCTGACCGCCCTCGGCGTCATCTTCGGCGTCGGGGCCGTCATCAGCATGATGGCCATCAGCGAAGGGGCCCGCCGGGAGACCCTCGAGCAGATCGAGGCCCTCGGCATCCGCAACATCCGCCTCAAGAGCGTCCCCCCGGCCCGCGACAAGGGGGGATCCCAGGACAGCCAGTTCGTGATGAACTACGGCCTCAAGGTCGGCGACCTCGAGCACCTCCGGGCCGCCTGCCCGGAACTCGACCACGCCGTGCCGCTTCGCGATCTCCGCGAAGCCGTCTGGTCCGACGGGAAGAAGACCGACTTCAAGCCTTACGCCACCGTCCCGGCCTATCTCGTGGCGAGCGAGCTTCAGGTCGAGGAGGGGCGATTCCTCTCCGAGCTCGACGAGGCCGGGCGCCAGTGTGTCTGCGTCCTCGGGGCCCGAGCCCGGCGGGTCCTGTTCCGCGCCCGGCCCGCCCTGGGGGAGTCGGTCAAGATCGGGGACGGCTACTTCCGGGTCGTGGGCGTCATGGCCGGCCGCGCCACAGCGGGGGCGATCCAGGGGCGCGACGTCGACAGCGATCTCTACGTCCCCTTCGAGACCTTCGTCTCCCGCCTGGGCACGACGACCTTCATCCGGGAGGCCGGGCGCTTCGAGCGCATCCAGATCGACGTCGACGAGGCGATCCTCCAGATGGGCGACGTGGACCACGTGGAGGCGGCCGCGCCCCGCGTCCGCCGCGCGGTCGAGCGCCTGCACCCCAAGGGCGACGTCGAGGTGGTCATCCCTCTGGAGCTCTTCAAGCAGCGCGAGGCGACCCAGCGGATCTTCCAGCTGGTCATGATCTCGATCGCCGCCATCTCGCTCCTGGTCGGCGGGATCGGGATCATGAACATCATGCTGGCGGGCGTGGTGGAGCGGACGAAGGAGATCGGGACGCGCCGGGCGATCGGCGCGCGCAAGCGGGACATCCTCGTGCAGTTCCTTTTCGAGGCGGTGGTGCTCGCGCTCCTGGGCGGGTTCCTCGGCGTCGCCTTCGGTCTCGGCACCGCCTCCGCGATCGCCTCGACCGCCGGATGGCGCATGGCGACGACCTGGGTCTCGATCCTCGCGGCCTTCCTCGTCTCCGCCGCGACCGGCGTGGTCTTCGGCACCTACCCGGCCTGGCGCGCGGCGGGACTGGACCCGATCGAGAGCCTGCGGTCGGAATAAAGGGGGAAGGGGGACGGCAGGCATGCAGGGGGTCGGGGGGCCCCGCTCGCTCCGTCCACGACACGCGTCGCGTGGCGACGCCCGTCGCGGGCTACCCGGGGTGGACTCGAACCACCAATCGCAGAACCAAAATCTGCTGTGTTACCGATTACACCACCGGGTATCGTCCTGCAGTCGCGATTGTAGAGGAAGCCGGGGGCAAGTCAAAGGGGATCCGCGCCGTCCGTGTCCGGGGGAGGAACGCTCATCCACGCCCAGACAAAAGGCGCCTCGCGCAGGAGGGACAGGCCCCAGTCCTGCGCCTGGAAGCGGAAACCGGCATCGAAGAAGGACGCCAGGGCGGTGCCGCAGGCGACCGCCAGCGACACCCCGGCCAGGCGTTTGAAACGTCCCCCGGCGCCTCCGAGGAGATCTCCGGCCGGGAACATCGCATTGCCGAGGGCCCGGGAAACCGCCCCCAGCGCGACGCCCTGTATGGAGGCGAGACGGGCGTCCCAGGACAGCGTGGCCAGCGGGGTCCGCAGTCCCCACGGGACGAGGACGGTTCCCAGGCCCAGCGCCAGCGCGAGGCCGATCCGGAACCCGTTCCTCCGGGCCACGAGCCCGGTGACCGATAGCGCGACGGCATGCAGGCATACCGGGACGAGGTCCAGCGACAGCGCCGTGACAAGGAAACCGGGCGAGTTCGCGCGACGCGGGTAGAACACCAGCAACGCGCCGACCCAGAGGAGGGCAAACACGGCCACGGCGGTCGCCATGGTGACGAGCATCGCCCAGGAGGATTTCGACGGGGAGGGGCGCTCCGTCATGCGTTCCGCCTTATGCGCGTGGAGGCCGGCTAGCCGTGAACAGGATAATACGCGGACCCTTGAAGGTAAAGGGGGACCTGCAGTCGGCGGTCGGATGTTGCGGAATATCGCGAAAAGATCGATACCTATTGCCCGTATGGGCGATTTTATGGGGGAGGGAAAGCGTCGAAAAAGGCGCGATCTCTCGTCCGGGCATTGAACTGTTTCGTTCATGCTGTATATAATGGGTGTCAAATGAGCCCATCACTGCGAGGGTGGATGATGGAAAAGACCCGGTTTCTCCCTGTCCTGGCGTGGGGTCTGACGGCGGTCCTCGGTCTCCTCGGGTGCCCCTGGGCGCAGGCCGAAGAGGCCGCCGCCCAGAAGGATTCCATGGACCCCAGCAAGGATCTCGACGAGTTCAACCGCGTCAAGAACGACAACAACGAGAAGAAGCGGATGGACGCCCTCGCGAAGCTCTCGAAATACAAGAACGACCGCCGGGTCCTCGAGACCCTCGTCAAGACGATCAAGGAGGGGAAGGACGACAAGATGAAGACGGAGGCCGCCAAGATGGCCTCCACCTGCGTCGCCTTCCGCGACCCGCTGCTGACGAAGACCCTCGTGAGCGCCCTGGACAGCTCGTGGGGCAAGGACGATCTCCAGATCGCGATCTGCGGCGCGCTCGCCTCCTTCGGCAGCGCGCGCGGCGCCCCCGTCCTCCTCAAGTTCTTCCGTCACGGCAACCGCCGGCTGGCGCGCGCCGCGATCGAGGCGGCCGGCAAGATCAAGGACGACGCGTTCATCCGCCCCCTGGTCGACCTGCTGAAGCAGTTCGACGCCCTGGACCCGATGGCCACCGGGGACATGGCCGCGAAGAAGCGCGACCTCGGCGACGCCGTCCGCACGGCCCTCTCCATCATCAGCGGCCAGACCTACACCACCGCCAAGGAGT
>CAYUME010000184.1:4897-8312 GCA_964445475.1 uncultured Planctomycetia bacterium | reverse complement strand
CGCAGCCGGTCGGTACGGGTCGCGGGGAATCGATCATCCGAGTCGCTTCCGCCGGGCGAGATACCGGGCGAGGACGCGGTCGAAGGAGACCGCCGTGTCCACGACCTGGTAGTCGACCTGCATGTTCGAGCAGTCCCGCCGCAGCCCGTCGCAGAAGGCCGTGAGGGCCTTCGCGTAGGCGGGGCGGTGGGCGACGGGGTGGACCTGGATCCGCTCGTTCGTCTCCAGGTCGCGGAACTCGGAGAGCGCTCCGTAGGGGAAGGCGATCTCCCGGTGGTCGAGGATATGGAAGAGCAGGACCTCGTGCTTCCGGAATCGGAGGTGCCGCAGCCCCAGCCGGATCCGCTCGGGGTCGTCGTAGAGGTCGGAAAGGATGACGACCAGCCCGCGGGCTTTGATCGTCTCGGCCATCCGGTGGAGGGCCTGGCTGCAGTCCGTCGTCGCCTGCGGCTTCAGCGCGTCGAGCGCGGCGGCGACGTCGCGGAAGTGCTGCATCGTCGCCTTCGGCTTCAGGACCCGGAGGATCCGGTCGGCGAAGAGGACGACGCCGGCGGCGTCCTGCTGGAGGATCATGAGGTAGGCGAGCGCCGCGGCCACCGCCTGGGCGTAGCGGAACTTGGTGACGGGCGCGCCGAACCCCATCGAGGCCGAGGCGTCGACGAGGAGGTGGACGCGCGTGTTCGTCTCCGAGTGGTATTTCTTGACGTAGGTGCGGTCGGACTTGGCCAGGGCCTTCCAGTCGAGGTGGCGGAGGTCGTCGCCCGGGGCGTAGGCGCGATACTCGGCGAACTCGACGCTGAAGCCGTGGTAGGGGGAGGCGTGGAGGCCCGAGATGAATCCCTCGACCACCCAGCGGGCGATCAGGCCGAGGTTGGCCAGTCGGGCAAGGGCTTCCGGGGGCAGGAGTTCGCTGATGCCGCGCATGTTATTTCGGCAGGTCCTTGGCCTCCGGCTCGGGGACGGCCTGGAGGAGCTTCTCGACGATCGACTCGGAGGTGATCCCCTCGGCGTCGGCGTTGAAGTTGGTGAAGACGCGGTGGCGGAGGACGGGCGCGGCGACGGCCTTGATGTCGCCGCAGGAGACGTTCACGCGCCCGTCGAGCAGCGCGCGGGCCTTCGCCCCGAGGACGAGGTACTGCGTCGCCCGCGGCCCCGCGCCCCACGTCACGTAGTCGTTCACGAACTTCGGCGCCTTCGGCGCCTTCGGCCGCGAGGCCCGCACCAGGTCCGCCGCGTAGGCGACGACGTAGTCCGAGACGGGCAGCCGCCGCACCAGCGCCTGCAGGGCCACGATCTCCTCGCCCTTCAGGACCGGGACCGGCTGCCGCGCCTCCTCCCGCGTCGTCGCCTGCACGATCGCCACCTCCTCCGCCCGGTCCGGGTAGTCGACCCGGAGGAGGAACATGAAGCGGTCGAGCTGCGCCTCGGGCAGGGGGTAGGTCCCCTCCTGCTCGATGGGGTTCTGGGTCGCGAGGACGAAGAAGGGCTCGCGGAGGGGGTAGGTGTAGCCGGCGGCGGTAACCCGGTGCTCCTGCATCGCCTCGAGCAGCGCCGCCTGCGTCTTCGGCGGCGTCCGGTTGATCTCGTCCGCCAGCAGGATGTTCGCGAAGATCGGCCCCTTGATGAAGCGGAAGACGCGCTCGTGGGTCGCCGCGTCCTCCTCGAGGACCTCCGTCCCCGTGATGTCGGAGGGCATCAGGTCGGGCGTGAACTGGATCCGCTTGAAGTCGAGGTCGAGGGCGGAGGCGAGCGTCCGGACCATGAGGGTCTTGGCCAGGCCGGGGACGCCGACGAGGAGGCCGTGGCCGCGGGAGAAGACGGCGATGAGGATCTGCTCGAGGACGGCCCGCTGGCCGACGATCACCTTGCCGACCTCGCCGAGGATCCGGTCGCGCGCGTCGCGGAGCCGCCGGACGGCCTCGGGGGAGATCTCGGCCGGGACGGCGACGGGGACGGCCTGGGAGGGGACCTCGCGCTCGAAGCGCATGAGGCACGACCCGATCGCGAACTTGTCCCCGTCCCGCAGGGCGTGGGAGGAGCGCTTCTCGCCATTGACGACGATCCCGTTGCGGCTGCCGGCGTCGGTGAGGATCCAGTCGTCGCCCTGCCGGTGGATGCGGGCGTGGAGCTTGGAGATGTCGGTCTCCGAGAGGCGGACGGAGCACTCCCGGGCGCGTCCGATCGTGACCTCGTCGTCCTTCAGGGGGAAGGTCGCCCCCTTCGCCTGGCCCTCGACCACCAGAAGCCGGTCCATGCGCCCTCCGGTCACGTGCGCCCACGGGAAAGGCCGTCAGTGCGTCATCGCGTACAGGATGATGTTGACCCCGAGCTTCAGCGCGTCGCCCGGCGCCACGCCGTACGCGTAGGGGTGGTCCTCGCCTTCCCAGCCGCAGCCGAGGTCGAAGCGCGAATAGATCACCCGCGTCTCGTTCCCGACCCGGATCCCCTCGAGGTACGGCGCGCTCATCTCCTTGAAGGAGATCCGGACCTGCGGGGTGTACGTCACCGACTCGACCGGGTGGAGGGTCGAGAAGACCGGGTGGTTCGGGGGGAGCTCCTCGAGGGCGTGGTCGGGGAGGACTCGCTTCATCTCGCGCCGGAAGGCGACGTCGAAGGCGAGGCGACCGCAGCAGGCGTCGGCGAAGAGGAAGCCGCCGTTGGCGAGGAAATTGCGCAGCGCCCCGGCCTCCGCCTCCGAGAGGACGAAGTCCCGGTGCCCCGTCAGGTAGAGGAACGGGTAGTTCGTCAGGTCCGGGTCGGTCAGGGGCACGTCCTTCCGGCCGAACCGGACCTTCGTGTTCGTCGCGGCGAGGGCGCCCTTGAGGAGGCTGGCGAAGGCCGAGGGGTCGGGATCCCAGTCGGCGCCCGTCTTCACCTGGGCGTAGACGAAGTCGCCGACGGGGCCCGCATCGTCCATCTCGATCGTCCGGCGCTGCGAGAGGAACTTGCCGAGGTTGTAGTAGGCGATCGCGTAGGCGGCCATGTTGACGCCGAGCTTGACCGCGTCGTCGCCCAGGATGCAGACCCCCTCCTCGGGCACGTGGAAGGAGTCCCACGCGCAGCAGAGGTCGTAGGGGGCGAAGACGACGGCCGTCCGGCAGCCGAACGTGATCCCCTCCAGGATCGGGACGCCTTCCGGGCGCCCGCCGGAATACTTGACCTTCTCGACCGCGGGGGTGCCGCGGAACTGGGGGGGGTGGGGGGCGAGGGTCACGTGGGGGCGGTCGGGGAAGACGGCCTTCATCTCCTCGCGGAAGGCGTCGGCGAAGGCGGGCGAGCCGTGGCAGGCGCTGGCCCAGATCGTCCCGCCGCGCTGCACGAAGTCGCGCATCTTCTTCCGGATCGCCTCGTCGAACCGAGGCCCGCGGCGGCCCTCGAGGTAGAGGATGGGGACCTCGGCGGGGTCCCAGGCAAA
>CAYUME010000184.1:0-4887 GCA_964445475.1 uncultured Planctomycetia bacterium | reverse complement strand
CGTCGACGTTGACGTGCCGGTAGTGGACGCCGAGCTTGTCGTTGACGAAACGGAGGAGGCGCTGCATGTCGGACGGGTCGGTGTTCCAGTCGTACCAGACGATCTTGCGCCCGTCGGGGATGACCTCGGAGCGGGTCTCGCCCCAGACGAGCTTGCCGACGAGGGTGGGGGGGGCGGGCTCGCGCTTCCGTTCGGTGCGGCGCAGCGGCGTGGCGGGCAGCGGCAGCGGCGGGACGCCCTCGCCGCCCTTGATCCGCTGGGGCTTCGCCATGGGCGGGATGCCGCAGGGCTTGTCGACGTCGGCGGCGCCCGCGACCCCCGCGCCCGGCAGGGCGAGGAGCAGCGCGGCGGCGAACGCGATCACGGACCTCATGACCCGTCCTCCCAATGAATGGGGCCCCGCCGCGGCGCCGAGGACGCCGCAGACCCATTATAACCCGCGACGCGGCCGGGAGTTCCCGGATTCTCCGCGCCCCCCTTCGCCAAGGCGTCGGCGGGTCTCGCCTGCGGCTGCAGCTGGAGGCCCGGCCTTCCTCCGGCAAGGCCTCACTTCATCTTCTCCATCTTCTCCTTCGCCATCGCCCCCAGCTTCGATTCGGGGAACTGGCGGACGATCGAATCGTAGCAGGCGCGGGCGTCGGCCGGGCGCTTCAGCCCCTCCAGCGCCGAGCCCTTCAGGAAGAGGACCTCGTCGGCGAACGGGGACTTGGGGCCGGCGGCCAGCGCCCGGCCGAACTCCCGCAGCGCCCGGTCGTGCCACCCCCGCGCCAGGTAGGTCCGCCCCCGCAGGTGCCGGGGCATCCCGTCCAGGATCTCCGTCGGCTTCCGCCATTCCCACGAGTCGACCTCCTTGAGCGCCGCCTCGTACTCCTTCTGGCGGAGGTACTCCTCGAAGTTGATGGCGTGCGCCCCCTCCGAGACCTCGAAGTCCCCGCTCCAGCGCTTCCAGACGGGGTTGGTCTCGGCGTCCTCGAGGATCTTCCGCGCCGCCTCCCGGTCCCCCCGGACGAGGGCCATCTCGCCGGAGCGGATGAAGGCGAGGCGGACGTAGTCCGACTTCGCCGCGGCGCCCATCGTGAGGATCTCCTTCAGGCAGGCCTCCGCGCCCGCCGCGTCGTCCCGGTCGTCGTAGAGGACGGTCGCCTTCAGGTAGAGCGCCCGGGCGACGTGCCCCTCGTTGTAGGGGGTGAGGAGGAGGCGGTCGCAGACCCAGAGGGCGTCTTCGAACTTCCCGTCGTCGCGGTAGAGCTCGAAGAGGCGGTAGTACCACGACTCGCCGGGATCGCGCTCGCGGCCGGGCTTGATCCGCGCCGCCGCGGCGCGGAAGGCGCGGATCGCCCCGTCGAAGCGCCGGGCCTCGTGGCAGATCTGGCCCATCTCGAGGAGGGCCGCCTGCGAGAGCCCGTCCGTCGGATAGTCCGCGATCCGTTTGGCGTACGCCTCGATCCGCTGTTCGTAGCGCCGCCCGAGATGGCCGCGGGTGGGGCGAACGGCGACCCGCTGCGTGACGCTCGCGCCGCCCAGCGTCATCGTCACGGGGTAGGTCCCCGCCTCGAGGTAGAGGTGGAGCGGCGCCTCCTCGGCGGCGGTCACGCCGTCGCCGAAGGCCCACCGGGCCTCCTTGGCGCGGGAGAAGGGGCGGAACTGGACGGAGGTCGCGGGGCGCCCCTCGTACCCGAGGTCGTCCTCGAAGTACCAGTAGAAGTCCGGAACGGGCCCGTCCCTCGTCTCGGCCGGCCCGAAGCGCGCGACGAAGTGGCCGGCGAAGGCGTCGGCGGGGATGGGGACGATCCGCGGGTCCCCCGGCTTCTGCCAGCCGACCGTGCAGGCGCCGTGGCCGCGGAAGGCGTTGACGTAGTCGATCCGGTGGAGGCCCTTCTTGAGGTCGACCTTCCCCTGGTGCCCGCCGGCCTCCCCGCCCTGCGGCCCGTGCCAGCCCGGCCACGACGCGACGAGGCGGCCGTCGATCAGCAGGAAGGAGGCGTCCAGGGAGTTCGTGGCGAAGACGTAGGCGCCGTCGGCAGGGCACTCCAGCCAGCCGGTGAAGTTGAAGATGCCGTTGTCCCAGGAGCCGAGCGGATTGTAGCCGAGGGCGATCGTCGGCCGCAGCCACCGGCCCTGCACCTGGGGACTCTTCTGGAGGATCTGCTGCATGGCGGGCCAGTCCACGGGATCCCCGGGCCCCCGCGCCCGCGACTCCAGGACCAGGCCGACCCGGAGGTCGGCGCGCCGCGGGGCGGTCGCCTTCGGGTTGCCGAAATAGAGCCGGTAGGCCCCGGAGGCCGGCGCGGCGAAGGCGACCAGCGCCCGGTCCTCGAGGCCGCAGGCGAGCACCTGCGCGAGGACCTCCTTCCCGTCCGGGCCGAAGACGCGCAGGTCGTTGCCGTCCGGCCGGACGAGGCCGCGGGTGGGGACCTCCGCGACGGCGACGTCCCGCGGCTTCGCGCCGTGGAAGACGCTCTCGACGGTGAGCGTCCGGCGGTGGCTCCACGCGTCGTTCCACCAGCGGTCGGGATTCTCCGCGGGCGGCTTCTCGGGAGTTCTTTCCGACGCCCTGTCCGGCGGCGTCTTCGGCGCGTCCGCCGCCCGCACCCCGGCGGGGAGGACCGCCGCCGCGAGCGCCAGGGCCAGGATCGTGCACCGCCTCATGGTTTTCCCGCCTGTCTCCGGGACGCCCGACGAGCGAACGTCCGGGCGGGGACAAGCCCCGCCCCTCGCCACCGACCCGTGCCCGTGCTCTGTCGTCCCACGAGATCCATCCTATTCGATGTCATCGCCTCCGCCGTCCTCCCCGTCCGCCCCCAGCGACTTCAGCGTGAATCCGTCCTTCGTCTTCGCGTAGCGGTACGGGTTCCCCCAGGGGTCGTGTCCGAGCTCGAGGACGTACGGCCCGAGCCACTTCGGGTCGCCGGGATCGTCCTTGAGGACGGCGAGGGAGGCGGGCGGGGCGCCGAGGTCCTTGACGTGGCGCGCGATCGCCTTGCGGACGTAGTCGAGGGTGAAGCGGGCCTCCTTCTCCTTCGCCTCGCGCTCGGCGGCGGCTTCGGACGCCGCGCGCTGCGCGTGCGCGGCCCACCGCTTCGGCGCCTCCGCGTCCGGTCCCGCCTCGACCAGCCGGATGTTGTCGAACCAGTAGTTCTCCGGCGGCCAGTAGGCGTAGAGCATGACGCGCAGCCACTTCACGTCCTGCCGGTCGTGCGTGGGGCAGAAGAAGATCGTGCTCGTCTTCCAGTCGCCGCCCTTCCCGGGGGCGCAGTCGGCGTAGATCTTGAAGGTGACGCGGCGGAGGAGGACCGTCTTCGCCTTCCCGCGGTCGTCGATCTCGCAGGGGATCTCGGAGTAGCCCTTGACGAAGATCTTGGGGGTGCCGCCTTCGGACCGGACGTCGGCGGCGAAGGCGTACCGCGTCGCCGGCTTGCAGTCGATCCAGTCGGACCAGTAGGAGACGCCGTCGTTGCCGCCGACGGTGTCGTAGCCGGGAGGGCGGAAGGCGCGGGGGGGCGCGGGCGCGGGGGGGCGGGGGAGCGTCATCTCCGCGAGGCGGCGGTGGTAGTCGTCGAGGTGGATGGCGGAGAAGAGGCGGATGCACTTCCCGCCGCGCTTCGGGTCGTTGACCCAGAAGGAGGTGAGCCCGTCGCATCGGTCCCAGGCGGCGGGGTCCTGGTCCCCCTCCTCGAAACCGGGATTCTTGACGAGGTTGGGGCCGGCGGGGAAGGCGGCGGCCTCCGGGGCCGGGGCGGGGGCCTTCGGCGGGGGAGCGGCGGCGGCCGTGCCGGAAAGGCCCCCGACCGCCGCGAGGCCGGCGACCGCAAGACGCCATCCCGTTCGCGTGGGGGTCATCATCTCGCCAGCGCCTTGTAGTACTCGGTGACCCAGTCCCGGAACTCGGCCGGGATCTCCTCGTCGGCGGCGTTCATCAGCTCGCTCCGGGTCTCCCGCGCCAGCCCGCGCGTCGGGTCCTTCGTCAGCTCGAGCTGGTCGCGGACCGTCTTCTGGACGTCGCGGAGGGACTCGGAGACGGCCTTGCCGTCGGCGGCGGCCTCGCCGGGGCGGCTCTGGCGGAGGAGCCCCTCGATCTGCTTCATCCGCGCGAGGGCCCGCTGGAGGTCCTCGGAGACGACGCCGCGCTTCTTCATGGCGACGTTCGCCTTCTCGGTGGTGTTGCGGATCTCCGCCTGGCGGTCGGCGAGGCGGTCCATCTGCTGCTGGAGGGGGGGCGGCGGGGTGCCGCGCAGCCCCTCGGAGTTCGCCCCGCTCACCTTCCCGCCGCCGGTCGAGCCGCCGGCGGGGTCCTTCGAGGTGTCCTTGACGCGCCCCGCCTCGAAGGGGTCGGGCGTGTAGCGCGTGGGGGTCTGCTTGCCGCCCTTGCCGGAGGCGGACTCCTCGACCATCTGGCCGGAGCTCTTGCCGCTCCGCCCCTCGCCGGAGCGGCCGGCGATCTCCATGGCGTTGGGCTGGAGGTTGCCGGTGACGCCCTTGGCGCTCATGTTCGAGATCGGCCCGTCCATCGCCGTCCAGCCCGCCCCCTGGTTGAGCGAGTCCATCCAGGAGCTGGTGACGTCCTGGGAGTCCTCCGCCAGCTGGTCCTCCTTGTCGATCAGGTCGCCGATGAGGTCCTCCAGCTCCGCGGGGAGGTCGGCGAGGGGGACCTCGACGTCCTGCGTCGGCTCCTCCATGACCCACTTCAGGTTGTCGGGGGCGTCGGCGAGCCACCGCTCGATGTTCTCGGTGATCTCCTTCGCCAGCTCGAGGCCCGCCTCCTCGTGGGGGATGGCCATCTCGACGGCCTTGCGGTTGAGGGCGTCGGCGGCGAGCTGGACCTCGCTGAAGGCCTCGTTCAGCTCCTTGGCGAGCGCGCCGCTGGAGAAATCCTGCGGCGGGACCTTC
>CAYUME010000183.1:0-8331 GCA_964445475.1 uncultured Planctomycetia bacterium | reverse complement strand
TCGTAGGTCGTCCCGTCATTCGGGGCGATCTCCGCGACCACCGCCGTCGTCGCGCCCGCCGTCCCGGAGAGCGACACGTCCCCGCCCGCGAAGCCCGTCACGGCCTCGGCGAAGACGGCCGTGAAATGGACGGACGACGCGTTCGTGGGGTCCGCCTGTATCGCCGCCTGGTTGATCGCCACCGCCGGGCCCGCCGTGTCGATCGTCACCGTGTTGTCGGTGCTCGTGGAGGCCAGGTTCCCGTTGCCCGCCGCGTCTGCGGCGACGCCGGCGAGGATCGAGGCGATCACCGTGCCGTCCGACGTCATGCCGCTCACCGCGATATCGTAGGTCGTTCCGTCGTTCGGTGCGGTCTCCGCCACCACCGCCGTCGTCGCGCCCGCCGTCCCGGAGAGCGTCACGTCCGTCCCGTCGAATCCCGTCACGGCCTCGCCGAAGATTGCCGTGAAGTGGACGGGCGAGGCGTTCGTGGGGTCGGCTTGCGCCGCCGCCTGGTTGATCGTCACCGCCGGGCCCGCCGTGTCGATCGTCACCGTTCCGTCGGTGCTCGTGGAGGCCAGGCTCGAAAGGCCCGCCGTGTCTTCGGCCGCCGCGGCGACGACGGAGGCGACCACGGTCCCGTCCGAGGCAACGCCCGCGACGGCGATATCGTAGGTGGTCCCGTCGTTCGGAGCGATCTCCGTCACGGCCACAACGGCCGCGCCGACGCCCGCCGTCGAGCCGGCCAGCGACACGTCGTCGTTCCCGAGCCCGGTTACGGGCTCGCTGAAGACCGCCGCGAAGTGGACGGTGGAGCCGCTCGTCGGGTCGGCCTGCGCGCCGGCCTGGTCGACCGCCACCGCCGGCGGGGTGAGATCGAGGGTCACCGCGAGCGTCCCGGAGAAGGGGCTCACGTTCCCCGCCGCGTCGGTCGCGGTCACGCGTATCGCCAGCACCCCCTCCGCCAAGGCGGCCCCCGGGGTGAAGCTCCAGGCCCCCGTCGCGTCCGCGGTGGGGGTCCCCAACAGGACGGCCCCGGTGTAGACGCTCACGACGCTCTGGGCCTCCGCGGCGCCCGCCCCACCCCGGACCGTCGGCGTGGCATCGAACGTGATCCGGTCGCTGTCGGAAAGGCCGGTGTCGCTGGCCGGGTCCAGCAGGGGCGTCGCCGGCGCCGCAGGCGCCGTCGTGTCCGGCGGCGGCGCGCTGCCGCTGCTCTTGCCCGTGCCACCCGCCACGGCAACGAGTGAAAGGAGGATCGCCAGGCCCGCCGCAGATTTGAGACTAAGCATGCCCTAATTCCCCAAAATAAACTTGCCCTGCGAAGGATTGGCGGGAAACAAGTCGGTCCCGGAAGCCGACCACGAGGTCGGAACTGGGACACGACCCGCTTACGCACCCGGCCCCCTCCCAAGCCGTCGGGGAAGGGGAAGCCAACAGGACCCGTACGTTAATGCATTGCTTCTGGCGGATCAAGCCCAATCAAGACAAAATCAGTCCCAAATACGGCGCGTCGCCCGAAGGCCGATCACAGGTGACCATGTTGACGTCCCATGCCGGGTTCGTAACGCTCGGACATCAACGCTCCATGAAGATCGCGTCCGCAAGCGGATCCCGCCGAAAGCCGTCTCATCGGGGCTCACGTTTCGCGCCCTCTCCCCGTAAATCCTTTACACGTTTCGGAGGCAGGACTAGAATCGAGCGTTCTGGCGGCGTTTCCGTCAGGAACGGTCGTCGCGAATCGAGGAGCTCCCCCATGGCCGACCCGACGCCCCCCGAAGCCCGGCCCGACGACCTCGCCGCCATCCGGAAGCTGAAGGACGCCTACGACAAGATCCGCGCCGAGATGGGCAAGGTGATCGTCGGCCAGGACCGCGTCCTGGAGGAGCTCCTCACGGCCCTCTTCTCCCGCGGCCACGCCCTCCTCGTCGGCGTCCCGGGGCTGGCCAAGACGCTGATGGTCAAGACCGTCTCCCAGTGCTTCAACCTCTCCTTCAACCGCATCCAGTTCACGCCGGACCTGATGCCCTCCGACATCACGGGGACCGAGGTCATCTACGACGACAAGTCGTCCGGCGAGCGCACGCTGCGCTTCATCAAGGGGCCCGTCTTCGCCAACGTCATCCTCGCCGACGAGATCAACCGGACGCCGCCGAAGACGCAGGCCGCGCTCCTCGAGGCGATGCAGGAGCTGCAGGTCACCGTCGGCGGCCGCAAGTATCCCCTCGAGCACCCGTTCTTCGTCCTCGCCACCCAGAACCCGATCGAGCAGGAGGGGACCTACCCGCTGCCCGAGGCCCAGCTCGACCGCTTCATGTTCAACATCCAGGTCGACTACCCGACCGAGCAGGAGGAGATCGAGATCCTGCGCCTGACGACGGCGGCGCCCGTGGCGGCGCTGACCCAGATCATCTCGCGCGACGAGATCCTGCAGCTGCAGGAGATCGTGCGGCGGGTTCCGGTGGCGGACGCGATCCTGCGCTACGCGGCGAGCCTGGCGCGGGCCACGCGGGTCAAGCAGGAGCACACCCCCGCCTTCGTCAAGGAGTGGGTCCAGTGGGGGGCCGGCCCGCGCGCCAGCCAGTACCTCATCATCGGCGCCAAGGCCCGCGCCGTCCTCCAGGGGCGCGCCTACGTCTCCTCCGAGGACGTCCGCGCCGTCGCCCACCCCGTCCTCCGCCACCGCATCCTCACCAACTTCAGCGCCGAGGCCGAGGGCGTGACCGCCGACCACCTCGTGGACAAGCTGCTCGAGGCGATCCCCGCCGCCGACAGCGGCCTGCTGCGCGACGCCAAGCTCCCGCCCGTCCTGGGCGCGACGGACAAGACCTGACAAACCGCGGAGGCGCGGAGCGCGCGGGGGCCTCCGGTCCCCGGCGCGTCCCCGACCCCCGCGCCCCCGTGGTTTGTTCCCGATTCGGGCGCCGCTTCTCCCTGGGCCTCGCTCCGTTCCCCTGGAACCCATGCCCCAACCCGGCACCCCCCTCGATCCCGCGATCCTGAACAAGATCACCCGCCTGGAGCTCCGGGCGCGGACGATCGTCGAGGGCTTCCTGGCCGGCATGCACAAGAGCCCCTACCACGGCTTCTCCGTCGAGTTCGCCGAGCACCGCGAGTACGCCCCCGGCGACGACCTCCGCCACCTCGACTGGAAGGTCTACGGCCGCTCCGACCGCCTCTACCTCAAGGAGTACGAGCTCGAGACGAACCTCCGGACCCACATCCTCCTCGACGCCAGCGAGTCGATGGACTACCGCTCGGGGAAGCTCTCGAAGCTGGAGCTGGCCAGCCAGCTGGCGGCCTCGATGACCTACCTCATCCTCCGCCAGCAGGACGCGGTCGGGCTCGCCTGCTTCAGCCGCGACATCGGATACCGCCTCACCCCGCACAGCGGCATGGGCGCCCTGCGCCCGCTCCTCGCCGGCCTCGCCTCCACCCGCGCCGGCCAGACCACGAACCTCGGCCTCGTCCTCGACCGCGTCGCCGAGCGGGCCCGGAACAAGAGCCTGATCCTCCTCGTCAGCGACCTCCTCGACAAGCCCGACGCGATCCTCAAGGGGCTCCAGCACCTCCGCCACCGCCGCCACGACGTGATCGTCTTCCACGTCCTCGACGCGTACGAGGTGGACTTCCCCTTCGAGCGGATGACGCTCTTCGACGGCATGGAGGAGATGCCGAAGGTGATCGTCGACCCCCGCCCGATCCGGAAGGCCTACCTCGAGGAGCTGAGCCGGTTCCTGGCGACGATCCGCAAGGGGTGCCTCCAGCTCGGGATCGACTACGTGCGCTTCACGACCGGCCAGGCGATCGACGTGGCGCTGAGCGAGTACCTCGCCAGACGCCTCGCGACCAAGTAAGCGTCCGGATCCCGGAATCCGATACGACCCGGAGCCCCGATGGACTTCCTGAGTCCCGGTCTCGCGTGGTTCGCGATGGCGGGCAGCATCCCCGTCATCATCCACCTCCTCAACCGCCAGCGGTACCGGCGGGTGCGGTGGGCGGCGATGGAGTTCCTCCTCGCGGCGCTCCAGAAGACGCGCCGGCGGCTGCAGCTCGAGAACCTCCTGCTCCTGCTCCTCCGGGTCCTCATCCTCGTCCTCCTGGCCCTCGCCATCGCCCGCCCCTACCTGACGGGGGGCGTCCTCCCCGTCACCTCCAAGCAGGTCCACCTCGTCCTCGCCGTCGACGTCTCCGCCAGCATGGGGTACCGGCAGGGGCAGAAGACGCCGCTGGCGCGGGCGAAGGAGGCGGCCGCCGCCCTCATCCGGTCCCTGCAGGGCGCCGAGGGGGACCTCGTCACCATCGTCCCCTTCCACGAGCGGCCCGGCATCGTCTTCGGCCCGGCGGGGGCCCTCCGCTCCGACCGCGCCCTCGCCTTCCTCGAAGAGGAGGTCCGGCTGACCGACTTCGGCACGAGCCTGCCACGCCTGGTGGACCACCTCCGCGAGCTGCTCGACCGCCCGGAGACCTCGCGCCCCGAGCGCCGCGTCTACGTCCTGACCGACTTCCAGCGGACGGCATGGCAGGTGGAGGAGCCCGCGCGGGAGCGGTTCGAGAAGGCGCTGGCCGACCTCGGCCGCAAGGCGGACGTCGTCTTCGTCCCGTGCGGCGCCCCCGAGCCGGCGAACCGCACGATCGCCCATCTCGCCGCCCGGTCCCGCGTCGTCCTGGCCCGCCGCCCGGCGACCTTCGAGGTCCGCGTCCGCAACAACGGCCCCCACCCCGTCCCCGGCCTCGGCGTCACCTTCAAGGTCGACCGCGCGAACCCCCAGACCGACCGCGTCGCCCTCGAGCCCCGTTCGGCCCAGGACCTCCAGTTCACCTGCGAGTTCGCCGAGCCGGGCCCCCACCTCGTCACCGCGGAGGCGGAGGGCGATTTTCTCGGCGCGGACGACGTCCGCCACCTCGCCGTCCAGGTCCTCGACGCCATCCACGTCCTCGTGGTGGACGGCGAGCCCGGGCCCGGCGGGCGCGGATTCGAGGGGGAGAGCGACTACCTCCGGCTCGCCCTCAACCCCCGGCCCGACGAGCCCGGGCGCCCCGGCGTCTTCGCGGTGACGGTCGAGACGCCGGCCTCGTTCGACGAGAAGAAGCTCGGCCGCTACGCGGCCGTCGTGCTCGCCAACGTCGACACGCTCTCCGAGGCGAAGGTCCGCGCCCTCGAGGCCTTCGTCCGCGCCGGCGGCGGCCTCCTCGTCACCGCCGGGGACCAGATCGACCGCCTCACCTACAACGAGCTCCTCTTCAAGGGCGGTCGCGGGCTCCTGCCCGCCCGCCTGGTCGACGTGGCGGGGGACAAGGGGCGGGCGCCGGAGCACGCGCGGCGGCTCGTGGAGATCGACTTCCGCCACCCCGCCCTCGACTTCTTCCGCGACCGCCTCCAGGCCGCCCTCGGCTCCCTCGTCGTCTTCGAGTACCTCCGGACCGAGGTCGACGCCGCCGACGCCTCCGTCCGCGTCCTCGCCCGCTACGACGACGCCGGCCAGTCGCCGGCCCTCCTCGAGCGCCGGTTCGGGCGCGGGAAGGTGCTGCTGCTGACCACGACCATCGACGCGGAGTGGAACCTGATGCCGGGCCGGCCGCCCTACCTCGTCCTCTTCCACGAGCTGGGGAAGCACCTGGCCGAGCGCCCCGACGGCGCCCTCAACGTCCACGTCGGCGAGCCCTTCCAGCTGCTCCTCCGCATGGACCGCTACGCGCGCGACTTCACGCTCGTGACCCCGCGCCAGGAGCACATCAAGCTCTACCCGTCCATCCGGGAGGACCATTTCCTGCTGAGCCACCCGAGCGTCCCCGAGGCGTCGGAGGGGGGAACGCCGGACGCGCCCCCCGCCGCGAACGTCCCCGCGCAGCTGGGCCTGACGGAGGCGGGCGTCTACGAGCTGCTCCGCCCCGGCGGGTCCGGCGCGGCGGACGCGGTCGTGAGCTACGCGACCGCGAACGTCCGCCCCGAGGAAGGCGACCTCGAGCCGACGACGGAGGACGAGATCCGCCGCGCCCACCCGGCCTTCCGGTTCACCCTCGCGGCGGAGCCGACGGCGGCCGCCGCCGCGGCCGGCGTCGCCGCGCCGGCGCACAACCTGGTCTGGACCTGGTTCCTCTGGGCGGTGCTGGCGCTGCTGCTGGCGGAGTCGCTCCTGGCGTGGCGGTTCGGGGCCCGCCAATGAACATGAACTGGCTCAACTGGCTCCTGGGCATCGACCGCGGCGGCATGGAGGGCGCGGAGGCGTCGCTGTCGCTCAAGCACGCCCCGGCCCTCTGGGTCGCCCTGCTCGTCATCCTGCCCGCCGTGGTGGGGCTGGCCGTCTGGCTCTACCGGCGGGAGGCGGGGGCGCCCGCGCCGCGGGCCCGGATCGTCCTCGCCCTCCTCCGCGCCGTCCTCCTCCTCTGGATCGCCCTCCTCCTCTGCGAGCCGGTCCTCTACCTCGAGCGCGCCCGCCAGCGCCGCTCCGTCGTCGCCGTCCTCGTCGACCAGTCGCAGAGCATGGGGATCCGGGACCGGATCGCCGACCCCGGCGAGCGCCTGCAGGTCGCCCGCGCCCTCGGCCTCCACGAGGGGCCCGGCCCCCTCCCCGCGAAGGCGGCCGCCGAGCTCGACGCCTGCTCCCGCGTCGACCTGGTCAACCGCATCCTCGCGAACCGGGACCTGAGGCTCCTCGACGCCCTCGGCGAGCGGAACGAGGTCCGGCTCTACGCCTTCGACTCCCGCCTGGTCCCCGTCAAGACGCTCGGGGCGGACGGGACCCGCGGCGAGGGCGCCGCCGCGCCCCGCTTCGCGGCCGACGGCCCCCTCACCGCCGTCGGCGACGCCGTCAAGCTCGCCCTCAACGACCTCCGCGGCCAGTCCCTGGCGGCCGTCGTCCTCTTCTCCGACGGCCGCTCGAACGCCGGCGACGACCCCCGGCAGGTCGCGCGCCTGGCCCGAGACCGGCACATCCCCGTCTTCACCGTCGCCCCCGGCGTCCCCCAGCCCCTCCGCGACGTCGAGCTCTCCCGCCTCGAGGCCCCCGAGGTCGTCCTCGCCCGCGATTTCGTCACCCTCCAGTTCCGCGTCCGCGCCGTCGGCCTCGACGACCAGCCGATCACCCTCGACCTGCTCGAGCGCGACCGCGACGGCGAGCGCGTCGTCCAGTCCCAGACCGTCACCGTCGACGCGAAGTCGCCCGAGGTGCCGGTGACCATGCGCTACAAGCCGCAGAAGCCGGGCGAGATCGAGCTCGTCCTCCAGACCAACCCGCTCCCCCTCCCCGGCGAGCTGACCGGCGAGAACAACCGCCTGACCCACCCCCTCAAGGTGGTGGACCAGAAGCTGAAGGTCCTCTTCGTCGACGGCTATCCCCGCTGGGACTACCGGTACCTCAAGACCGCGCTCATCCGCGACGACACCGTCGAGGTGCAGATCTTCCTCGTCTCCTCCGACCCCGACTTCCCGCAGGAGGGGACGAAGGGGCTGCCGCCCCTGCTGGCCTTCCCCGGGGAGCGGAAGGCCCTCTTCCAGTACGACGTCATCCTTCTCGGCGACGTCCGGCCCGACGACCTCGCCTCGCCCGCGGCCTCGCGCGACGAGGCGCTGAAGAACCTGGCCGACTTCGTCACCGAGCTCGGCGGCGGCCTCGCCTTCCAGGCCGGGACGCGCGCCAACCCGGTCCTCTACCGGGACACGCCGCTGGCGCCGCTCCTCCCGGTGGAGCTCGAGGACGACCCGCGCGAGCTCCTCCCCGCCGCCGAGGGATTCCGCCCCCAGCTCACCCCCGAGGGGCGCGAGCACCCCATCCTCCGCCTCGAGCCCGACCCCGTCGCCAACGCCAAGCTGATCGAGGACCCGCAGTCGGGCCTCCCCGGCTTCTTCTGGTTCTCCGTCGTCCAGCGCGCCAAGCCGGGCGCGACGGTCCTCGCCGTCCACCCGACGTTCGAGCACGAGCGCTACGGCAAGATCCCCCTCGTCGCCCTTCAGCCCTGCGGCCGCGGCCGCACGATGTTCGTCGGCCTCGACGAGACCTTCCGCTGGCGGTACGTCGTCGGCGACCTCTACTTCTACCGCTTCTGGCGGCAGGCGATCACCTGGCTCCGCCAGGGGCGCCTCCTCGGCAGCAAGCGCTACCACCTCGAGCTCGACCGGCCCCGCTACACCATCGGCGACCGCGTCCGCATCGGCGCCCGCGTCTTCGACCCCTACTTCCGGCCCTCCGAGGAGCCCGCCCAGGAGGCGCAGGTCGAGACGCCCCGCGGGGCGCGCGAGCCGGTCCGCCTCGCCCCCGTCCCCGGCAAGCCCGGCTACTACGAGGGGACCTTCTCCCCCAGCGAGCCGCGCGACCCCGCCGACCCCGCCCGCACCGGCCTCCACCGGGTCTG
>CAYUME010000182.1:0-8379 GCA_964445475.1 uncultured Planctomycetia bacterium | reverse complement strand
GCGTGTTGACGGCGCGCTGGGAGATCAACCACGCGGCCACGACCGTCTTCCCGACCAGCGCCTCCTTCGCGTAGAAGGGCTTGATGCCGGCGACGATCTGCCGCGTCTCCCCGCCCCCGATGTCGATCTTGAGGACGTAGAGCTTGTTGGCGTTGGTATGGTCCTCGACCGAGAGGACCTTGGCGACGCGGAGGTCCATCTTTTTGAACTCGTCGATCGTAAGAAGCGGGGCCGCCGCCGGGGCGGGCGCCGGGGGGACGGAACCGGGAGCCGGAACGGGGGCGGGAATCGGATCGGCCATCGCAAGCCTCCTTTGCGGGATCGGGGACACCCGGAATCAGGACCGGCGTACGGCGCCGGGCTACAGGTTCAACTGCCGGCACGTCTCCCGCACCTGCGCCGCCGACTTCGACAGCGCGGCGCGCTCGGCCTCCGAGAGCTTCAACTCGAGGATCCCCTCCATCCCGCCCGCGCCAAGCTTGACCGGCACGCCGAGGCAGACGTCCGTGAGACCGTATTCGCCGTCGAGCCGGACGCAGCACGGCAGGATCCGCTTCTCGTCGTTCACGATCGCTCCCACCATCGCCGCCGCGGAGGAGGCCGGGGCGTAGAAGGCGCTGCCCTGCTTGAGCAGGTTGACAATCTCGATCCCGCCGTCGCGCGTCCGCTGGTTGATCCGCTCGACCGTGTCGGCGGGCAGCAGCTCCGGGATGGGAATCCCCGAGACGGTCGTGTAGCGCGGGAGCGGCACCATCATGTCGCCGTGGCCGCCGAGGACCATGGCACGGACGTCCTTCACCGAGCAGCCCAGCGCCTCGGCGATGAATAAGGCCATCCGCGCGGAGTCGAGCACGCCCGCCATCCCGAGCACCCGCCGCCGGTCGAACCCCGTGACCTTCAGGGCGAGATAGGTCATGACGTCGAGCGGATTCGTGACGAGGAGGACGATCGGCGCGTCGCCGGTCTTCGCGATCGCCTCGCAGGCCCCGCGGACGATGCCGGCGTTCGTCGCGAGGAGCTGGTCGCGGGTCATGCCCGGCTTCCGGGCGATCCCCGCCGTGATCACGACGACCTGGCAGCCCCGGAGCTGCGCCAGGTCGTTCGTCCCGCGGATCTCGCAGTCGCTGGCCTCCTCCGGACGCGCCTCCATGAGGTCGAGGGCCTTCCCCTGCGGGAGCCCCTCGACGATGTCGACGAGGACGACGTCGCCGTAGCCGTGCTCCGCGATGCGCTGGGCGGCAGTCCCGCCGACCTGCCCCGCGCCGACGACGCCGATCTTCCACCGGGCCATGCGTGATCCCTCCGCGCGCGTCCGGTCCCGAGCCGGAGCGTCAAGGCCGCACAGCATATCGAAATGCCGCCAGGATACAACTTGTTTGTCGCGTGACGGCGGCCGCCCGCAACAAAAACGGCGCACCGCGGAAACCGCGGTGCGCCGTGCGGTCGATCCCCACGATCCGTCCGCCTTCAATCCGACTTCCGCCCCGCCAACGACCGGTCCACCAGGAAGAGCGACGGCCCCTGCTTGCCGACCAGGCGGAGCTGCTCCAGGATCTCCACGACGTTCTTCTCCTCCTCCACCTGCTCGCTCACGAACCACTGGAGGAAGACCTGGGTCGCGTGGTCCTTCTCCTTCTGGGCCAGGTCGACCAGCTTGCCGATCAGCCCCGTGATCTTGCGCTCGTGCTCGAGCGCCTTCTCCATGCAGTCGACCGGCGTGGGGTAGTTCACGGGCGGCGCATCGATCCCCTTCAGCACCGCGCGCCCGCCCCGATCCGATATGTAATCGAAGAACTTCATGGCATGGCCCTGTTCCTCGCCGCTCTGCACGCGGAACCAGTGCCCGAACCCCTGGTAGCCGGCCGACTGGCAATACGCCGACATCGCCAGGTAGAGATAGGAAGAGTATAGCTCCGCCCGGACCTGTTCGTTCAATGCGTCCTGCACGGCTTTGCTCAACATGGTCGAGTCCTCCCTGAAATGAAACGGGTTGGTTGCCCCCTTTGATCCGGATGATAGGCCCAGCGTTACATCGAGTCAACCGATTTCCGGTCTTCACAGGACCCAAATTACATATATTATGCACAGATTTTATTTGGCAGTGTTACTTATTGTAACATTCACGGCCCCCATATAAACCGCACAATATAGTCACATCATCATAACAAATAACATGTTACGGATACTCCTTTAGTTTGGCACGCTATTTGCATGTACACCTCAAGACCCGGTTAACGCGCCCTGTGACGAGATCGCTTCCGCGTCAACGCCTCATCCAGGGGGAGGATTTCGAGATGAAACGAACAAAGACCCACTGGAAAGCATGGGTCTTCCTCTTCTTGTTGCCGTTCCTGATCTCCATACGCGTACCGTCCTGCAACCGTGACCGGATTGGGATTGACCCTGCCCCGGCTCCCGTTTCGGACGCACGAAACGGCGTCATCGTCCCTTGATTCAGGAGAGAACCGATGCAGATGTCAGACCCTGTTCTCCACCCCATCGGGGTGACGATCAACGGCCTGGTCGCTTCCCGCATTCGGGGGCTCGTGGACGAGTACGGGGAGTCGCTGGCGCGGGGCGACGCGCTGTCGAATCGCCGCGCCAGGCTGGAGGACCTCCTGCGTGCCGTCCTCCGAAGCCTCCGCCTGGAGGCGGTCGACGGGGAGCGTTACCGGCTCCTCCGTTGCGGCGACGTGTTGACCGTGGTCCAGAGCGGAATATCGGCCGACGAGCCGGCCCCGGTCAAGGCGGAGGCGCCATGAGCCCAGGACGGAACGACCTTCGGCCCGATCCCGGTCCACGTCGAATCGCCGCAGGATGCGCGATCACGCTCGTCCTCGGGCTCGAGACGGCCGCGGGAGCGAGCCCCGCCCCGGTCCGGCCCCCGCTGGAGGCGGCTTTCTCCCCCACCGCCGCCCCCGGAACACTCCGAGCCCTCCTCCGGCGCGAAATCCGTGCCGCCCGGAGCTCGATCGAGATCGCCCTCTACACGGGGATGACCGCGGGAACGGCGGTCGAACTGTCTCGAGCCGCCCGGGAAGGACGACGGCTGCGCGTCCTCGTCGACCCGGACGCACTGGCGCGGGAGGAGACAGAAGAACCGCCCCGCCAGAAAAAGCGCGCGCGGAACCCCATGAGACCGACGGAAGACCCCGACCGGACGAGACCCCGGTGGCTCGCGATCCTGGGCGAGGCCGGCGTGCCGGTCCGCGCGATGCCGGTGATCGTCGGGGAGGACGGAATCCGGCCCGACTTCCATCACAAGTTCGCCGTGATCGACGGCGCGACGGTCCTCACCGGCAGCTGGAACTGGTCGGCGAAGGGGGACGGGACCAACTACGAAAACCTGGTCGTGATCCGGGATACCGGGCTGGCGGGCCGATTCGAGGTGGAGTTCGAGCGACTCTGGGCGGAAGCGGGCGCACCGCGGGAGCGTCCGGTCCCGGAAAAGAGGCCGCGCGATCCGTGACGCGGACCGATCGCCGGCCGGACGTCCCGAGGAGCCGGCGACCGCGCCGCGACCAGGACGGTTCCGGGGCGTCTCTGCTCGCCTCCCCCCGACCCTGTTCCCGCACCGGCGCGTTTGTCGGATTTGTGCAAACGCGTGACCCGTTACGGGAACGGGCCTCCGGAACCGCGCGTGGGCCGCCGACGAAGCAGACGGACGCCCACCCCTGCATGTATCGGACCGGAAAGTGCATTATTTAGCCGCATCCCCATCGCGTGGCGGAGTCGCTGCGGCGGGCGACACCCGCCCGCGCGTCCAGTCGAGAAGACGCAGGAAACCGCCCGTCACCTGCGCACCCACGTGGCGTATCGCATCCGGATCCGCCCCGCCCTGCCGGGTCAGCTCCTTCCGGACCTCCTCGCCGGCCGCCGCCCAGAGCCCGGTTTCGCCCAGGGAGCCGGCGGCCTTGAACCGATCCGCATCCAGGTCCTGCCGGAACCGGATGTCGATCGCCCCACCCCGCCGCTCGACGAGCGACGCAACGATCCGTCCCTCCAGGCGTGGGAGTCCTGCCGCCCCGTCGGGCACCTCGACCCGCGTCCCCCGGAATGCCAACTGCCATTCCAGGCGGACTCCGGCCCCCTCCCCGGCTCGCCGCCGGACCCGCACGTCAAGATCCATCGTTCCCGCCGTCAGCCACGCGAAGGGTCCCCCGAACAGGGTCCCCAGCCTGACGGCAGGCAGGCGGGCGACCTGCCAGGCCGATTCGGGCCCCTCCGGGATCTCGGCCGAGCGGATCGAGAACGGGGTCCCGTCGACCGCCCCCCGCGCGTTGGACTGGAAGATGGAATCGAAGATCGCCCAACGGCTGCGCAGCGGCCGGCTCTCCCAGGAGTCGACGCCCACTTCCAGGCGCACGCGGCGGTCCTGAGACCGGTCGAGAACGGTTAATTGCGCGTCTTCCAGGAGGAATCTCCCGATGACGAACGGCGGCCGAGCCCCGATCCGCCCCACCTTCCCGACGCACTCGTACGCGCCCCGCAGCCGGGCAACCCGGAGCGAGTCGACCCGGACGGGCTCGACCCGCAGCGACCCGACGTCCAATTCCGCATCCACCCCATCCGCACGGAGCTCGAAGTCGGAGATGTCGTTCCCGGTGCGCCGGACCGTCAGGCCTGTCAACGTCACGCGACCTATGAAGAGGTTGCCGGAGGCCGACGCGAAGGTCGTCTCGATCCCGGTCCGCGCGTGGACGCGGCCCAGCACCCAGCGCAGGGAGGCCTCGAAGAAGAACAGCTGGAGGACGGCGGGGACCAGGATCGCCAGGCCGACGACGGCGGCAACCGCGAGGCGCGCCCGGCGCAGCCAGGCGGGGGCACGGGAAGGCGCCGGCGCCACCGCCCCCGGGGCCGCGCGGCGCCGGCCGGCGAGCGCCAGGACCAGGAAAACAGCCTCGCAGGCCAGTTCCAGGCACACCGCGGCCGGCACGATCAGCAGTCCGTGCGCGACCGCCGCGAGCGGGGCCAGGAATTCGCCGACGAGAAGGACGAGGGCGTCCATGGTTTCACCGAATACACGACGGCCATCGACCCTCCGGGTTGCAGGAAACCCAGACGACGGATACGATGGGAACCGGCGGCGTTCGACGGCAGGAGAGCTCCCCAAAGGGCGGATCCAGGCGAGGGGCTTCCCCTTTGCAAATCCGGGCGTATAATGACGCCATGCGCCACAGTGGCGGCCTGCATGGGGCGACGATCCACCTGCTTCTCAGCACCCCCCTGCTGGCCGCCGCCCCCGCCCCCCTCCCCGACCGCGTCGGCTTCTCGCACGTCGCCCCCGCATACCACTTCGGCGACAAGCCCGTGATGGTCGAGGGGGCGGAGCGCATCCTCGGCCTCGGCAGCCGCGTCATCAAGCTCTGGCTCACCCCGAACGCCCCGTCGAAGTACGCCGCCAACGACGCGTGGCCGACCTGCGACAGCCTCGTCGCGCTCGCGCAGGCCCCTTCCTACAAGACCGTCTTCGCGATGCCCTTCACGACTTACGTCCTCGAGACCTATGCCTACGGCCGGCCGGACCACTACTGGCGCGACGGCGTGAGCCCCGGGCAGAAAGACCGCGAGACCGCCGACTTCGAGGCCCTCGCCTCGCACTTCCTGTCGACCTACCGGGGAACCGGCAAGACCTTCGTCCTCCAGAACTGGGAGGGCGACTGGGCGGCTGGAACGATCGGCGACCCGAAAGCCGCGCCGACGCCGGCCGCCGTCCAGGGCATGATCGACTGGCTGAACGCGCGCCAGGAGGGCGTCGAGCGGGCGCGCGCGAAGCTCCCCGCCGCCGGCTGCTCCGTCTACCACGCCGCCGAGGTGAACCTGATCGGCGTCGCCCTCGACGGGACAAGGCCCGCGATCGTCGACACCGTCATCCCGAAGACGCGCTGCGACCTCTATTCCTATTCCGCCTACGATACCGCCATCCCGCAGACACGGTTCCGACAGGCGCTCGAGTACTTCGCCGACCGCGCCCCCGACAGCCGGGCCTTCGGCGCGAAGAACGTCTTCGTCGGCGAGTACGGCATCCCCGAGAACGACTTCCCGCCGGATCAGGTCCGAGCCGTCATCCGGGACAACACCGAGACGGCCCTCGCCTTTGGGTGTCCCTACCTCATCTATTGGCAGCTCTACGACAACGAGGCCCGCCGGAGCCCGGTGAAAGCCAACACCGACTGCCGGGGCTTCTGGCTGATCCGGCCGGACGGCTCGAAGAGCTGGGCCTGGGACTATTTCGAGGGGCTGTTTCGAAACGACCGGAATCCCGCTAAGAAACGGCGGTGAGCCGCCACCCTTAGCACAGACCCCGCGTCGGACCCCAGCGGATGCGCAAAGCCCCTGTCCTCGCCTGCCTCCTCGCCGCCGGCGCCCTCCCCGCCTCCGGGGCGGACTGGCCGCAGTGGCGCTTCGACGCCGGCCGGACCGCCGCATCCCCCGACGGCCTTCCGGACGGCCTCCAGCCCCTCTGGGAGCGTGCCTTCCCCCCGCGCGACCCGGCCTGGGAGGAGCCGATCAACCGGGACCTCATGCCCTACGACCGCGTCTTCGAGCCGGTCGTCGCCGGCAAGCGCCTCTTCCTCCCCTTCAACGACAGCGACAAGCTCGTCTGCCTCGACACGGAGAGCGGGCAGGAGCGGTGGACGTTTTACGCGGACGGGCCCATCCGCCTGCCGCCCGCGGCATGGCGGGACCGCGTCTTCGTCGCGTCCGACGACGGCCACCTCTATGCCCTGAACGCGGAGACCGGCGCGCCCCTCTGGCAGCACGCCGGCGCGCCCACGGCCCGCAAGGTCCTCGGCAACGGCCGCATGATCTCCACCTGGCCGGCCCGCGGCGGCCCGGTCGTCGAGGGCGACCGCGTCCACTACGCCGCCGGCATCTGGCCGTTCATGGGGACGTTCCTCTACACCCTGGACGCCGGGTCGGGACGTGTCATCCGGCAGAACGACTCGCTCGGCGACCTCTACATCCGTCAACCGCACAACGCCCCGGCCTTCGGCGGCGTGGCCCCCCAGGGGGCCCTGGCCGTCGCGGACGGGATCCTTCTCGTCCCCGGCGGCCGGACCGTCCCCGCCGGAATCGACCTCGCGACAGGCGATCTGCGCCACTATCAGCTGGCCGAAAACGGCAAGACCGGGGGATCCTTCGTCTGCGCGACCGGCCCCGTCTTTTTCAACCTCGACCGGGAAGGATGGACGAACCTCTTCGACGCCTCAACCGGCGCCGCCTTGGCCAAGCGGGTCTGCCGTTTCCCGGTCCTGACGCCCGACACGGCCTACGGCGCGGGCGCACGCGTCGAAGCCTTCGACCTCGAGGCGCTCCGGAAAAAGCCGACGGATCCCCGCACGGCGAAGCGGTGGGAGGCCGCGTGCAACGCGACCGGGGACCTGATCCGCGCCGGGAACCGCCTCTACGCCGCCGGGGGAGGTCGGATCGCGGCCCTCGACCTCGCCGCCGCGCCGCCGCGCGAGACCTGGTCGCACGACGCCGGTTCGCCCGTCGGGCGGCTCCTGGCGGCGGACGACAAGCTTTTCGCCGTCACGACGGACGGCCGGATCCTGGCGTTCGGAAAGCGAGCCGGACCGGCACCGCCCCCCTCCGCCCCCGCCGCCGCCAAACCGCAGGCCGAGCACCCCGCCGCCGCGCGCCTGCTGGAGCAGACCGGCGTGCGCGAGGGGTGGGCCCTCGTCTGGGGCGCCGCGGACGGGGGGCTTCTGGCCTCCCTGGCGGAAGCCTCGCGCCTCCGGATCGTCTCGGTCCGTCCCGACGCGGCCGGCCTGGACGCGCTGCGGCGCGACCTGGACGCGCGCGGGCTCTACGGCCGCCGCGTGACGGTTCACGCCGGATCTCCGGGAACCTTCCAGGCCCCGCCGTACGCGGCCTCGCTCACCGTGATCGCCGCGCCCGGACCGGGGGCGACATGGAAGGACGAGGATCTCGCCGCGGCCTGGCGCTCCGTTCGCCCTTATGACGGCATCCTGTGCGCCGGCGCGGACGGCGGCGGCGGCGCGTCCCCGCGACTCGGGCGTCTCACCGGAGATCCGCGATTCCAGGGCGCGAAGGCGATTCCCGTCCCGGGCCCCGACGGGATCCGGCGCGACGGCCCCCTCCCCGGCTCGGCCCCCTGGACGCACCAGTACGGCAGCGCCGCCAACACCGTCAAGTCCGACGACGCGGCCGTCCGCCTGCCGCTCGGGCTCCTCTGGTTCGGCGGGAACTCGCACGCGGACACCCTCCCCCGCCACGGCCACGGCCCACCCGAGCAGGTGGTCGGCGGGCGCCTCTTCATCGAGGGACTCGACGCCCTCAGCGCGTGGGACGTCTACTCGGGGCGCGTCCTCTGGAAGGCGGACGTGGACGGCCTGGGCACCCATGGCGTGT
>CAYUME010000181.1:0-8383 GCA_964445475.1 uncultured Planctomycetia bacterium | reverse complement strand
GGGGAGCTGAACCCCGTCATCCACGAGCGCGTGCGCCTGGGCATCATGTCCGCCCTGGCCGCCGCGCGGGAGCTGGCCTTCAACGACGTGAAGGCGGCGCTGGGCCTGACGGACGGGAACCTCTCCGTCCACATGCGGATCCTCGAGAAGCACGGCTTCCTCGAGGTGCAGAAGTCCTTCGTCCTCCGGCGCCCCCGCACGGTCCTCCGGCTGACGAAAGCCGGACGGCGGGCGTTCGAGGAGTACCTCGCGGTGCTGGAACGGATCACCCGGGCGACGCGAAAGGGATGACGTCGGCCGCCCCCCGTCGGGCGGTCCGGGAAACAGGCCATGACCACGCGCGTTGAGGACAACCGACGGATGTCGCGCCCCCCGACGGCGGCCGCGCCCGCACCGCGCACGGCCGGGCCGCTCGAAAGCCCCCGCCTCGGGACGGGCCCGGTCTCGCGCGGGCGCCTCACGCTCCGCCTGGCCGACGCCCTCGGCTTCTGCCACGGCGTCCGACGCGCCGTCCACCTCGCCCTCGAGGCGAGGCGCGCCGTGCCCGACCGCCGCGTCGCCCTCGCCGGCCCGCTCGTCCACAACCCGCACGTCCACAACGCGCTGGCGTCCCTGGGGATCGACGACCTGGCGGCGGGCGGAGCGCCCCGCCCCGACGACGTCCTGATCCTCCCTGCATTCGGACTGCCCCCCGCGACGCTCGACCGCTTCCGCGCCTCGGGCGCCCGGCTCGTCGACACGACCTGCGGCTCCGTCCGGGCCGTCTGGCGGAGCGCCGGCCGGCTCGAACGCGACGGCTTCACCCTCGTCTACCACGGCAAACCGGAGCACGAGGAGGCACTCGCCACTTTGGCCCGCTTCGGCGGGCCGTGGTGCGTCGTGCGAAATGGGAAGGACGCGGCCTTCCTCGCCTCCCGGATCCGGGAGCTGAACGCTCTACGCTCCCCTCTCCGCACGCCACGCGCCACGCTCCACGGCCCCCCCTCCACGCCGTTCCCCCTGCCCGCCTCCCCCGGCTTCGACCCGGCACGGCACCTGGAGCGCATCGGCCTCGCCCACCAGACGACGATGCGCGCCGCCGAGTCCCTCTCCATCGCGGAGATCCTGCGCGTGGCGGCGTCCCGGCGATGGGGCCCGGAGGCCCTCCCCAACCGCTTCCGCGGCTTCGAGACCCTCTGCCTCGAGACGCAGCGGCGCCAGGATGCCGTGGCGGCGCTCGGCGGATCGGGCGTCGACCGGTTCGTCGTCGTCGGCGGGCGCCGGAGCAACAACGCGCACTCGCTCCTCGCAGCGGCCTCCCGGTGGGCGCCGGCGTACCTCGTCGAAGGGCCGGAGGACCTGCTCGGCCCCTCCGCCCTGCGCCACTGGAACGGCCGGGAAGCCGGGAGCGAGAAGCCGTCGCTGGCCAGGCCCTGGATCCCCCGGGGCCCCGTCGCCGTCGGCGTCACCGCCGGGGCGTCGACGCCGGACGCGGTGACGGCGGCGGTGCTGGAGCGGCTGGTGGAGCTGGAGGCCTGGTCCTCCTGACGGGCGAAACCCGGCAGGAACCGGAAGCCGGAAACACGACACGCGTCTCCCGGAAAGGAAGATCCCATGTCCGACCCGACGCGCGAGGTGGAGCGCCGCCGCCGGTTCTTCCGCGTCCGCGCCCTGATGGTCTTCTTCGCGGGCGCGCTGATCGTCAGCGGCCTGACGGCGGTCCCCGTGGAATGGGAGATTCGGACGATTCTCTCGGTCGGGTGGGGCGAGGCCGCGCCGGGGACGTCCTGGTGGCCCGCGATGCACGCGTTCCTCGCGAAGGTCCTCGCCGCCGCCCAGGACGTCGGGCAGCGCCATCCGTTCCTGTTCTACGGCTTCGACTGGCTCGCCTTCGGGATCTGCATCCTCGGCGTCCTCTTCCTCATGGCCCTGCGCGACCCGGCCCGGAACGTGCTCGTGGTCCGCTTCGGGCTGGTCTGCTGCGGGCTGGTCCTCGTCTTCGCCGCGATCGTCCCCCACCTGCGGGGGCTGCCGTGGTTCTGGACCTTCGTGGACGGCTCTTTCGGCGCCGCGGGGGCGATCCCGCTCTGGATCCTGCTGAAGGACATCCGGTGGCTGGAGGCCGAGGTCCAGACGACCGCGCCAGGCGCATCATGACGGCGGACACCCAAGCCCCCTCTTCCCGTCTCCGCGCGCTCGCCGCCCTGGCCCTCGCGGCCGCGGCCTGGCTTCCGGTCCTCCACCTTTTCTATGCCACCGATGTCACCGCCATCCTTCGCCACGACACCGTCCATCCGATGGCGCGGCAGCTGGCCGCGCACCACCTCCGCCTCTGGGCGGATGACTCCCTGCGCGAGCGGGAGGTCGCCCGGATGCGCGCCAGCAACGCGGAATGGGACTTCATGGGGCGAAGCTTCTTGGTCTGGGGACTGGCCAACCTCGCGCTGCGCGACCCCTCCGTCCGGGACGAGGCCCTGGACGTCATCGACCGGATCCTCGACGAGACGCTCCGGCTGGAGGCCGAACGCGGCCCCCTCCACTTCCTGATGGCCTACGCGCGGCTCAAGCCCTTCCGGCAGGACCCGCCGCGCAGCCTTTTCGTGGACGGGGAGATCGCGCTCATGCTGGCGGCCCGGCGGCTCGTGCAGGAGCATCCCCCGTACCAGCCCCTCCTGGCGGAGCGCGTCCGCGTCATCGCGGATCGCATGGGCCGGGGCCCCGTCCTCTGCGCGGAGAGCTACCCGGACGAGTGCTGGACCTTCTGCAACACGGTCGCCCTCGCCGCCCTCCGGGCGTCCGACGCGCTGGACGGGACCGACCACGCATCCTTCCTTCGCCGATGGGTCGAGATGGCAAAGGCCCGGCTGATCCACCCGGCGACCGGGCTGCTCGTCTCCAGCTTCAGCCTGGACGGAAGGCACCTCGATGGCCCCGAGGGATCCTCCCTCTGGATGGCGGCCCACTGCCTCCAGGTCGTCGACGCGGACTTCGCCGCCGACCAGTACGCCCGCGCCCGGCGGGAGCTGGGCCGGACGACCCTCGGCTTCGGCTACGCCCGCGAGTGGCCCGACGCCTGGGTCGGCCCGAAGGACATCGACTCGGGCCCCGTGATCCCGTTCCTCGAGATCAGCCCCGGCTCGAGCGGCCTGGCCATCCTGGGGGCGAGCGCGTTTCGCGACACGATCTTCCTCCGGTCCCTCCTCGCGACGCTCGACATGGCCGCCTTCCCCACCCGGGACGGCAACGGTCTCCGTTACGCGGCCAGCAACCCGGTCGGGGATGCGGTGCTCTTCTACGCATCCGTGACGGGTCCGTTGTGGGATCGAATCCGGGAGAAGACCGCCCGATGACAGCCGATCGACCGCGCCCTGCCTGGAAACGCATGCTGCGGGCGACGTGGTTCACCCCGGGGGGCCTGGTCGTCCGGGCGGGGCTGATCTCGGCGGCCTTCGGGGTCGTCCACGCAGCCGGCTTCCGGGAGTGCGTCACCCTCCTCTCCGGCTCCGCCACATCGGCCGCGCCGACGGGCACGGACACCGTGGCGGCGGCCGCCCTGTACCTGCTGGCCTACTTGGCCGTCCTCCTCGGGGGGCCGATCCTGCTCCTGGCGGCGGCACTCCTGCAGGCCGCAGACGCGCTGGCACGCCGCCGCGGCCGCCGGGCTTGAATCTCATTGATCCTTCGGTCCGCGCGTGGTATTTTCACCGCCCCGCGTGCCGCCTTCCACGCTATGGCCCCGCGACCCCTGCTCCAGGCCGCCGCCGAGACGAAGGGGATCGTCACCGTCGAGGACCACAGCGTCTGCGGAGGAATCGGGGAGGCGGTGGCCGCGGTCGTCGCCGGGAAGGCCCGCGTCGAGATCATCGGAATGAAGGACATCCCCCGGTCCGGCAAGCCGGGCGAGCGGATGGAGAGGCACGGACTCACCGCCCGGCACATCGTCGCGGCGGCGAAAAAGCTGCTGTAACCCGGCCCACGAACCAGGAGAAGACGGACATGAACAAGAAGACGGCCAAGATGCTGCACAAGGTCGCGGGCGGGAACCGGCAGGCCTACCAGGCGCTGAAGCGGGAGTGGAGCACGCTCTCGACCCGGGAGCGGACGCTGCGCCGCCGCGCGATCCGGGCGTCGCGCCCGGCCGCCGCCGCGGAGTCCGCGGGGAAGCAGGCCTAGCGCACGACCCACCGACAAAAAGACGAGGGGGGCGATCGGCTCGCCCCCCTCGTTCATTTCACGCCGCGTCCGGACGCGCCGGGATCAGGCCGGGGTCGCGGGCGTCCGCTTCTCACCCGTCTTGAACCAGTTCGCGTTCACGTCGACCGCCGCCTTCTTGTCCGCCGGCACGTCGTCGACCGGGAAGATCGCCTTCGTGGGGCAGGGATCCACGCACGACCCGCAATCGACGCACTCCTCCGGGTTGATCACCATCTGGGTCGGCGTCTCGTAGATGCAGCCCGTCGGGCAGGCGGAGACGCAGGCCTTGTCCTTGTTGCACAGGTTCGTGATCACGTGCGGCATGTCCGATCTCCGTGAAAAGGGGGCCTTCCGCGGCATCCTGCCGCGAAAGGGTCCACAGTTTATCGCTCGACGCGGGGACGATCAAGAAGGAACTACCCGCCGTCCGTGGACTGCAGGCGTCGCTCCTCAGGGGGACTCGACAGGCCCGACCGTCTGCAGCTCGAGCGGCCCCTCCGCGGCGCGGACGGCCAGGAGGACGGCCAGCGCGAGCAGGATCCCGAGCCGGGCGCCGGCGAAGACGGCGCGCCGCCGCCCCCTCCCGTCGCCGCGCCGCCCCGCCCGCGCCAGCCCCGCGAGGCCCGCCAGCGCGAAGAGCCCGCCCGAGACGGCCAGCGGCACGGCCGGCAGCGCGACGCGGCTCCGGATCACCAGGTACTGCCGGCCCGGCGTCCCCCCGAGCGATTCCCAGACGAACGTGTGGGGCCCCTCGAGGGCGGCCCGGAGCGCGATCGTCCGCTTCGCCGGAGCGCTTTCGGCGGCCGGCCCCGACACGACGTCCCGCTCCCCGAGGCACGCCCCGTCGTCAGCCCGGACGTGCAGCCGGAGACGGACGGGCTCGCGGGCCGCCGTGTGGAGCTCGAGCGACGCCGGAAGCCCCTCGTCGAGGGGCACGGTGCAGCGCGGCAGGCATTCCCGGCTGTCCGCGTCGAGCTCGAGCGGCCCCTCCCAGGACGGCGGGGGCAGGAGGACCCGGTCGAGGAGGAGGGCGAGGACCAGGAAGAGCGCCCCGGCCAGACCGGCGGCGGCCCAGAACCAGGCGCGACCGTCCGGTGTCGCAGGTCCGCCCATGACGACCCTTTCCCGCAGAGGAGGCGCGCTGTCCGGTCAGGGATACCCTGGCCGGCCGCTTCATGGTATGATGGTCGCGCCCGATTATATGACGACAGCGGGGCGCAACGCACCCCGAAATCGACTCATGGACATCACGCTCGCCCACAGCCCGGACGCCGACGACGCCTTCATGTTCCACGCCCTCGCCGCCGGGCGCGTGGACGCGGGACCGCTCCGGGTCCGCCACCACCTCGCCGACATCCAGTCCCTCAACGAAGCGGCGCGCGAGGGGCGCTACGAGGTCACGGCCGTCTCCTTTCACGCCTACGCCGACGCGCGCGTGCGCGCGCGCTACGCCCTGATGCGCGTCGGCGCCAGCGTCGGGGACGGCTACGGCCCCCTCGTGGTCTCCCGCCGCCCCCTCTCCCCGGAGGCCCTCGCCGGCGTCACCGTCCTCGTCCCGGGCCCCCTCACCACCGCCTACCTGGCGCTCCGCCTCTTCGACCGGGAGATCCCCACCCGCACCGTCCCCTTCGACCGGATCCCGGAGGCGGTGGCGGCGGGCGAGGCGGAGGCGGGACTCCTGATCCATGAAGGGCAGCTCACCTACGGGGACCTCCGGCTCCACAAGGTAATCGACCTCGGGGCCTGGTGGCAGCAGCGGACGGGCGGCCCCCTCCCGCTCGGCGGCAACGCGGTCCGCCGGGACCTCGGCCGGGAAACGGCGGCGCGGATCGCGGACGCGATGGGCGCCAGCATCCGCTACGCCCTGGCGCACCGCGAGGAGGCGCTCGACCACGCCCTCCGCCACGGCCGCGGCCTCGATCGCGCGCGCGGGGACCGGTTCGTGGGCCTCTACGTGAACGACTGGACCCTCGACCTCGGCGACCGCGGCCGGACCGCCGTACAGCGCCTGTTCGACGAGGGGCACGCGGCCGGCCTCCTGAAGGAACGCGTGGAAGCGGAGTTCTGGTAGCCCCGGAGGCCCCGGGACGCCCCGACGACCCTGGAGATCCACCGTGCGTCCGCGTCGCCCTGTCCCGCCCCCGCAGGATCGACGGCCGCCGGCCGCGACCGGCACCCACGGCCTGGCCCGCGTCCTCTCCCGCTTCGGCCTGGTCTCCCGCAACGAGGCCGCGCGCTGGATCGCGGCGGGTCGGGTGACGGTCGACGGGACGGTGGTCCGGGACCCGGAGCGGCGGACCGACCCGCACCGGGAACGGCTCGCCGTGGACGGCCAACCCGTCCGGCCGGCAAAGCGCCTCTACTACGCGATGAACAAGCCGGTCGGGGTCGTCACCACCGCCCGGGATCCCCAGGGACGGGAGACCGTCTATGACGTCCTCCGGGAGGCGTTGAAGACGCCCGGGCTCGCTCCGGGCGTCGGCCCCCAGCGTCCTCCGGAACCCGCCCCCCCCCGCCCCGGAACCGGGACCTCGAGCCCCGGGCCCGGGACCCCACCCCGGAACCTTCCCTGGCTCTTCCCGGTGGGCCGCCTGGACGCCATGACGCTCGGCCTCCTCGTCTTCACCAACGACACCGCCTTCGGCGACCTGATCGCGGGCGGGAACTCCACGATCCCCAAGACCTACGAGGTGAAGGTCCGCGGCGTGATGCCGGAGACGGCGGTCGCCCGGCTGCGCCAGGGCGTGACGCTCGACGACGGATTGCGGACGCGTCCCGCGGAGGTCCGCGTGCTCAAGGCGAACGAAGGGACGACGTGGCTCGAGATCACGCTGCGGGAGGGAATGAACCGCCAGGTGCGGCGGATGTGCCAGGCGGTCGGTCACGACGTGGTGAAGCTCCGGCGCACCCGGATCGGCCCGCTCGAGCTGGGCGATCTGCCGGCCGGCGCGGTGCGGCCGCTCTCCCGGAAGGAGGTCGACGCCTTCCGCGCCCCGGGGAGGAGTAAGGTACTCCGCCTAAAGGCGGGGCTTCCGAACGAAGGCGGGTGACGCGGGCGGGGCCTTCGGGCAATGGCGGGCGAAGCGCATCCCCGGTCGATCGCGCTATTCCCGCAGCACCTTCGCGCTCGCCTCGAACTGCGGCTCCCAGACGACGTCGCGGGTGAGCAGGGCGGGATCGTTCGGGAAAAGATCCTTGATCACCTGGGCCCGCGTGCCGGGCGGCAGCGACCGGACCCGCTCGGTCATCGAGGCCGCGTACGAAACGGCGGTCACGATCTGGCGGTTGATGGGGTCGAGCCCCTGGAAACCGGTCACGCGGATGGTGATCTGGACGACGGGGGCGCTCCGGGATCCCGCGTTGGCCACGTTCCCGACGAAGACGAAGCGGGGCCGCGGGGCCATCGCGTCCAGCTGCCCCTTGAAATCGAGCGCGATGTCCTCGTCGCTCGCCAGCTCGGGCAGGACCGGGACCGGAACCTCCGGGGTGGGCGCCGGCTTCTTCGGGCCGGTCAGGTCCGCTTCCAACTCGTGGACCCGCTGCTGCAGCCCCTCGTGCGACTCGCGAAGGCCTTCGAGCTCGCGCCGCAGAGCGGCGTGGTCGGCGGCGGTGACGGCCGGCGGCGTCGCGTCCGGACGCGGAACGGCCCGCGCGTCGGCCGGACGGGCCGGCACCGCGCGGGCCGCCTCGAGCCCGGCCACCTTCTCCTGGAGCGCCTCCACCTCCTCCTGCAAGCCCGATATCGCATCCCGCGAGCCCGAGACCTGGATCCACGCCAGGGCGGCCGCCAGGAGCGCGAGCGCGGCGACCGCCAGGGAAGCGACCGACTTCAGACGCCGCACCAGGCGGGAGGCGCCCGCCGGGCGGTCCCCCTTGGGGATGTCGACCACGTTCCCGCAGGACGGGCAGGGGGCGGATTTCCCGGCCAGCCGGTCCGGGACTTCCACCTTCACGCTGCAGACGGGGCAGAAGAGGCTGATGGACACGCGTCGATCTCCCGCCGTGGCACGGAGGCCGCCACGCTTTGAACGCCGCCCCCCGACTTCCGTTGGGTGCGGCTGAATATAACCCATTTCACGGCAGGACGCCCCGGAATTCAGCGCACGCATCCGCCGGCGCACGACGCCGGGCGCGCCTCCCGGTTCCGGCCCATCCCGAGCTCACAGGAAGACTTTCCTCGGCCGCACCAACACCCCGCCCGTCCCGCCCC
>CAYUME010000180.1:0-8415 GCA_964445475.1 uncultured Planctomycetia bacterium | reverse complement strand
GCGCGCCGCGGGATCGTCACCGGGGGACACGCCGCGCCTCAGCCGCCGCGGAACACGAACCGCCGCGACGCCAGGAAACCTCCGAAGAAATCCGCCTTGGCATGATGGGCGCCTCGGCGCCTGAAAAACCCTCCGGATACGTCATGGACAGGCCTCGCATCTTCGTCACCCGCCGCATTCCCGAGCCCGGCCTCGACGTCCTCCGGCCGTGCTGCGACGTGGCGGTCAACCCGCACGACCGGCCGCCGGCGCGCGACGAGCTCCTCGCGGCCGTCCGCGGCTGCGACGGCCTCGTCGCCATGCTCGCCGACCGGATCGACGCCGCCCTCCTCGACGCCGCCCCCCGCCTCCGCGTCGTCGCCAACTTCGCCGTCGGAACGGACAATCTCGACATCCCCGCCGCGAGCGCGCGCGGCGTCTGGCTCACGAACACCCCCGGGGTGCTGACCGACGCGACGGCCGAGCTGGCGTGGGCGCTGATCTTCGCCGCGGCGCGGCGGATCGGGGAAGGAGACCGCTACGTGCGCGAGGGACGGTTCACCGGCTGGGCGCCGATGCTGATGCTCGGCCTCCAGCTCCAGGGCAAGACCCTCGGCGTGGTCGGCGCGGGGCGCATCGGCCAGGCGGTCGCCCGCAAGGGGCCCGCTTTCGGGATGCGCGTCGTCTACTGCAGCCGGACCCCCAAGCCGGACCTCGAGCGGGAGACCGGCGCCGCACGCCGGGATGTCGACGCCCTCCTCGCGGAAAGCGACGTCGTCGTCCTCACCTGTCCTCTGACCCCCGAGACGCGCGGCCTCGTCGGCGCGGAGCGGCTCGGGCGGATGAAGCGGACGGCCGTGCTGGTGAACGTCGCGCGCGGCCCGGTGGTCGACGAGGCCGCGCTCGTCCGGGCGCTCGAGCGCGGCACGATCGCCGGCGCGGGGCTCGACGTCTACGAAAAGGAGCCGGAGGTCCACCCCGGACTCCTCGCGTGCCCCACCGCCGTCCTCCTGCCGCACGTCGGCAGCGGGACGCACGACACGCGCCGCCGCATGGCGGTCATGACGTGCGAGAATTGCCTCGCCGGCGTCCAGGGCCGCGTCCCCCCGCAGGCGCTCAACGCCGCGGAGGTCGCCGAGGCCCGCAACCGAACCGGCGCATCCTAGTGGTGAGTGACATTTGAATTTGCAGGTTGCGACCCTTGGGGAGCAACCTGCAATTTGAATAGTATCGAACCACTAGCCGTCGCGTCCCGGCGGCAAGAATACCCCGGAGCACCCCAGTCCTCCAGCCCATCCGGACGCCTTCCCTTCTGGTTTATCAAAACCAGCAAACCCGGGACGAACCGTCATGGATCTATGCAAATGACGTGCCAAATCCGCAATTACGGCGTAAGATGCCGCCGGACAATGAGTAACGCTCAAACGGCCAGCCTATTGCAGGCCCTGAAATGTTACGCAACGTAACACTCCCGGCCTTTGCGCGACAGAAAGGCCCCAGGCCTGCACGGATCCCCGCACCAGGCCCTTTCCGAATCGACAGGACACTCGTCCTTGCCTCCGCACTCATGGCCGTCCCCATACCCGCCCCGGCCGAGCCCCTCTCCTGGACCCTCACCAACCACGCCGGCGACTACCGGGACGAGCTCGTCCGCCTCGGCGTGACGCCGCAGGCTCCGTTCGACGTGAGCCGGATCACGGTCCAGGAAGACGGCAAAGAGGTCCCCTGCCAGGCGGACGTCCTCGAAGGGACGCCCGACGCGGCGCGGCGCGCCGACCTCTGGGTCTGCACCACGATCGCCTCGAGGGCGTCGCACGCGTACACGGTGTCGACCGGCCGGGCGCCCGACCGGACCGAGCCGCGCGTCCGCGTCACGCGGGACGACGACGCGATCGTCCTGGCCAACGACCTCCTCCGCGTGCGCCTCCCCGCCCGGGTCGGGGACGCTCCCCCGCCTCCGATCCTCGGCCTCGCGCCTTTCGATCAAAAAAACCGCTGGCTCGGCGGCGGCGCGTGGACGACCGCGTTGCGGCTGACCTCGTTCGACGCGTCGGTCGTCGGCGACGGTCCGCTCTTCGCCAGGGTGCGTCTGCGGTACGCGTTCGAGCCGGTTCCGGGCCTCGACGCCCCGTACGCGGAGGTCACGATCACCCTCCCCCCCGGCCGCCCCTACGCGATCGTCGAGGAGTCCCACCGGATGGCCCACGGCGACGCGTGGTCCCTGGACCTCGCGACGGGCTGGTCGCCGAAGGAGGGGCTGATCCACGCCGGGTTCCGGTCGTCGGGGAAGCTCGAGCCCGGCCGGCCGGTCGACACGCGGCTGACGGTCCCCCTCGCGCCCAGCAACCGGCTCGGCCCGACGCTCGTCTCCCTCCTCCCCCGCTGGACCCAGCACGCCGACTGCGGCTGGTTCTTCGGCGCAACCGACGGCGCGGCGCTCGCCGGCGCGATCGCCGCGCGCGCCGGCCGGTGGGCGTGGCCGTACGACAATTTGATCGACGCGCGCGCCGACGCCCCCGGCCGCGCCGCGCTCCGCCTCCCGACCGCCCGCGGCGCCCGCTGGTGGCTGCTCCTCGCCGGCGGCCACGACCTCGCCGACCGCGCGAAGGACATGGTCCAGCGCGCCGCCATGCAGCCCCTCGACAAGCTCGCGAACGAGTACGCCCTCGACTGGCCCGGCCAGCCGCCCGGCGGCGTCCGGGACGTCTTCTTCTACGACGGCAACCTCACCAACCCCACCGGCGGCCCCGTCCGCGGCGCCGGCCGGCGCCTCCTCGACGACATCCGCAAGGGAAATCTCCCGAAGGGCGACCGCGCCCTCCTGGCCGAGTTCCAGATGCGCCTCGACCCCGACTGGTGGCCCGGCTACCGCAACGGATGGTCGCCCATCAACCCGAACTTCAACACCGACTTCATCAAGATCCCGATCCTCCAGTGCACCGGGCTCAAGGACCACCCCGACTTCAAGCGCTTCGCCAAGCAGGCCGAGGACGCCCTCCGCGCGGACCTCGACCACGCCGTCACCCTCCCCGGCGGCGCCGGCCAGGAGTGCCCCGGCTACACCGCCCACGCGATGGGCGGCTGGTTCGAGATGGCCGACGCCTGCCGCGACCATCTCGGCTTCGACCCGTGGCAGTGGCCCCGCCTCCGGGCCGCCGCGTCGTTCCTCCTTCGCACCTCGCAGCCCGCCGGCGACGGGAAACGGAGGATCCTCCCGCTCGGCGACACGCACCCGCCGGGACCCGACGTCGCCGCCCTCGCCGAGCGCGCCGGCGTCCGCGAGCGCATCGAGGAGCTCGAGACCGAGGAGCTTCCCGGCTTCGGCGTCGTCTTCCGCAACCGCCCCGGCACGCCCGACGAGACCTTCCTCGCCTTCAAGGCCGGCCCCAACCGCGGCCACATGCACGGCGACCAGCTCGCGTTCCACTACTGCGCCTACGGCCGCCGCCTCGCCATCGACCACATGTGCAGCTATGCCCCGCGCGCCGACCAGGAGCACATGCACAACCGCGTCGCCTTCGCCTCCGAGACGTGGCCGTACGCCAACATGGACGGCCACGAGCGCCTCGTCGCGTTCAAGCCGGGCGCGGCCGCTGACGTCGCCGTCGGCCAGGTCGAGAGCCGCCGCCTGCGCCGGCAGCCGAGGACGCCCCAGGAGTACGTCTGGCAGGCCCGCTGGGACCGGCAGCCGCTCGACCCGCCGCTCGTCTACCGCCGCACCGTCGTCTTCGTGAAGCGGCCGGCCGGCGGCCCGGGCCGGGATTACGCGGTCGTCCGAGATGAAGCGACCGGTCCGGCCGGTCTGACCGCAACCTGCGCCCTCCACGTCGAGACCGACCGGTGCGAGCGGCGGGGCCCGCGCGTCGACTTCGGGACGATGACGCTCTTCTGCGCGGAACCGGCGGGCGCCCGCTTCGAGCGCTTCGACTGGGGCTTCGAGAAACAGGGTAAGGACGGGGCGGGCTACGCGGAGCGGACCTGCGGGGCGCGCTTTGCCGCGGTCGGCCTCCCCGCCCGTTTCGTCACCGTCCTCTACCCCGACGGAAAGGCGCCTCCCATGGCGTCGTTTCCCGGCGGCGTGCGCGTCGACTTCGGCGGCGGGGAGACGGACGAGATCGACTTCGCCAACACGTGGTTCAACCCGGTCGACCCCGCAGGCCGGGAGCACCCCCTCGTCTCCCTGCGCCGCAACGGGACAAGCGTCGTCCTGCTGACCGCCGGGGACATCGACCTCGACCGCCCGCAGGGCGAGGTCGGCCTGTTCATCCCCGAGGCCGGCTACGACTTCGGCCCGGTCCCCGGCTGGCTGGAGCGCCAGCGCGCGCCGCGCGGCGGGGGGGGCGGCTCCCCCGATTGACGGGCCGTTTCGGAAGGCGACGGGTTACCCCGCTTCCACTCATGACGCTTTACGTACACCCCCCCTCAAGCCCCCCGCCCATTCCGCCGATAATAAGAAGCGGGAGACAGACCGCCCGGGCCGGGCGGCCGCTCCCCGTGTCGGCGGGCAGGACATGCGCGCGCAGGGCGGCAAACCGTTCCCCTGGAAGGCCACCCTGGCCGTGGCGGGGCTCTTCGCGCTGCCGGTGGCGACGCTCGCCGCCTTCGCGGCCGCCGCCGCCCGGCCCGAGACCTCCCCGGCCGCCTCCCGCCTCCTCAACCTGGGCGCGATGATCACGGCCGCCTACGCCGGCGTCCTCGCCCTCCACGGCGCCCTCGCCGACCGCCGCCTCCGCGACCAGGCCCGCGACCTCGTCGGCCTCCGCGACCGCGAGCGCGACCTGCTCCACCGCCTCCGCGACCAGCGGGTCCGCATCGACTTCCTCTCCGCCGCCCGCGAGGTCAGCCTCATCCTCAACCAGGACGTCGAGTTCCGGGCGATCCTCGAGAAGGTCCTCGGGATCACGTCGGATCTCCTCGGCGGGAAGGGGACGGAGGAGATCACGATCTACCTGCGCGCGCCCGAGAACGGGCACCTCGTCCCGCGGGCGCGGCGCCGGGAGACGACGGTCTGCTTCGACCTCGACGCCGGCGAGACCGCACCCCGCATCGCCGCCAGCGCCTTCGAGCACGGCCGCCTCATCGCCGCCGCCGGCGCCACCGCCCTCGAGGCGGCCGTCCCCCTCGTCGCCGACCGCGAGATCTTCGGCGTCCTCTTCGCCCGCGCCCCCTTCGACGGGGACGGGGAGGAGAACGCGGAGCGCGCCCGGGCGCTGACCGCCCACCTCGACGAGTTCGCGAAGGTCGTGGCGCTCGCCATCAAGACGCCCGATCTCTACACCCGCGCCGTCGAGGACGCCCTCACGAAGCTCGCCACGAAGCGCCATTTCCACTCCCAGCTCGAGCTCCACACCGGCCTCGCCCGCCGCCACGGCGACCCGCTCTCGTTGATCATGATCGACATCGACCACTTCAAGCGCATCAACGACACCTACGGGCACCTGACCGGCGACCTGATCCTCCGCGGCGTGGCCGAGGTCATCCAGCAGAACCTCCGCCGCACCGACGAGGCGGCCTACAGCGCCTACCGGTACGGCGGCGAGGAGATGAGCGTCATCCTGCCGAAGACCGCCATGGACCGCTCGGCCGAGGTCGCCGAGCGGCTCCGGAAACAGATCGAGGCCCGGCGCTTCCAGGGCGCCAACGGGGAGACGATCCGCGTCACCGCCTCCCTCGGCGTCGCCACGCTCGCCCCGGACATGACGGCGCTCGACGACCTCGTGGCCGCCGCCGACGCGGCCCTGTACGCGGCGAAGGCGGGGGGACGGAACCAGGTCCGCCGCGCCGGCGACCCCGACGCCGCCCCCCGCGTCAAGGTCGCCGACGGCCCCGCCGCCCCCGCCACCCGCCGGCTGAAGGCCCGCGCCGGGCACTGACGGGGTGGAAGGAACCTTCTGCGTGCCGCGGCCTGTGCCGCGAGTCGGAGAGGAACCGATGCCGGGAACGACCGTGCTGATCGTCCTGCTGGGCGTCCTCGCCGGGTGCGTCGGCATCCCCGTCGCCGCCACCGCCATCGCGTCGAACCGGGGGCGCGACGGCCTGGTCGCCTTCGTCCTGACCTTCCTGTGGGGCGCCTCCGTCTCCGGGCTTCTCGCGGGCGCCGTCGGCCTCGGCGTCGCCGGATCGATCGCCGGCACCCTGGGCCTCGGCGGGAGCGTCCCCGTCATGCTGGGCGGAATCGGCGCCTGCCTGGCGGCCCTCCTCTGCACCGCGCTCTTCCTCCTCCCCGCCCTCCTCCTCGTCGCCCTGCCGGCCCGCCCCGCAGAGAACGAGCGAGGGCGTTGACGCAGCGGCCCGCCGGGCCGTGCGGTCGAGGACGGCCGGCGGGGTCCGGGTCCCGGTCGGGTGCGGTCGGTCCGGCGAGCCGGCAGCCCTCAAGCCCCTTTGCCCCCTTGCGCCCCCCCTGCTACAATTCACTGCTTATGGCCACCTTCCAGCTCAAGACCTCCATGGTCCCGAAGGGGGACCAGCCGCAGGCGATCGAGGCGCTCATGAAGGGCCTCGAGGCCGACAAGCCGTTCCAGACCCTCCTCGGCGTCACCGGCTCCGGCAAGACCTTCACCATGGCCCACGTCATCCAGCGTTGGGCCCGCCCGACCCTCGTCGTCTCCCACAACAAGACCCTCGCCGCCCAGCTCTACGCCGAGCTCCGGGACTTCTTTCCCGACAACGCCGTCCACTACTTCGTCTCCTATTACGACTACTATCAGCCCGAGGCCTATATCCCGCAGCGCGACATCTATATCGAGAAGGACGCGGACATCAACGAAGACATCGACCGGCTGCGCCTGGCCGCCACCAGCGCCCTCCTCTCGCGCCCCGACGTGATCATCGTCTCCTCCGTCTCCTGCATCTACGGCCTCGGCTCGCCCGAGGACTACGCCGGCATGATCTGCCGCCTGAAGGTCGGCGAGCCCGCCCCCCGCCAGGACCTCCTCCGGAAGCTGTCGGACATGCGCTACGAGCGGAACGACGTCTCCTTCGACCGCGGCAAGTTCCGCGTCCGCGGCGACGTCATCGAGCTCTGCCCCGCCTATCTCGAGAGCGCCCTGCGGATCGAGCTGGACGACGACCGCGTCGCGGCGCTCGTCGAGTTCGACGCCCTCACCGGCCGCGCGCAGCGGGAGCACGGCGAGTTCGCGGTCTTCCCGGCCAAGCACTATGTCCTGCCCGACGACAAGGTGAAGCGGGCGGCCGGGGCGATCGAAGCGGAGCTGCTGGCGCGCCTCGCGGAGCTCCGCGGCGCGGGAAAGCTCCTCGAGGCCCAGCGTCTCGAGGCCCGCACCCGCTACGACCTCGAGCTCCTCCGCGAGGTCGGCTACTGCAAGGGGATCGAGAACTACTCCCGCCACCTCTCCGGCCGCGCCCCCGGCCAGCCCCCCTACACCCTCATCGACTACTTCCCGAAGGACTTCCTCTGCGTCGTCGACGAGTCCCACGTCTCCCTCCCGCAGATCCACGGGATGTACAACGGGGACCGGGCCCGGAAGACCACCCTCGTCGAGCACGGCTTCCGCCTGCCCTCCGCCCTCGACAACCGGCCGCTGACCTTCGACGAGTGGCAGGCGCGCGTCTCCCGCACCGTCTTCGTCTCCGCCACCCCGGCCCCGTGGGAGCTGGAACGGTCCGGGCGCGTCGCCGTCGAGCAGGTCATCCGCCCCACCGGCCTCGTCGACCCCGTCATTCAGGTCGTCCCGGCCCTCAACCAGGTCCCCGACCTCCTCGCGCGGATCCGCGGCCGCGCCGCCCGGAAGGAGCGCGTCCTCGTCACCACCCTCACCAAGCGCCTCGCCGAGGACCTCTCCCGCTACATCCAGGAGGCCGGCCTCAAGGGCCGCTATCTCCATTCCGACATCGACACCCTGGAACGCGTCGACATCCTCCGCGAGCTCCGCGAGGGGACCCACGACGTCCTCGTCGGCGTCAACCTCCTCCGCGAGGGCCTCGACCTCCCCGAGGTCTCGCTGGTGGCCATCCTCGACGCCGACAAGGAGGGCTTCCTCCGCTCCGAGACCTCCCTCATCCAGACCGTCGGCCGCACCGCCCGCAACGTCAACGGCGAGGTCGTCCTCTACGCCGACCGCGTCACGCCGTCGATGCGGCGGGCCATCGATGAGACGAACCGGCGGCGTGTCCGGCAGCTCGCCTACAACCGGGAGCACGGCATCACGCCGAAGACGATCCAGAAGGCGATCCGGAAGGGCATCGAGGAGATCCTCCGCGCCCGGAATCTGGCCCGGGACGTGGTCCATCTCAACGAGAGCGATTTCGAGCGCTCCGAGCTGGTGGCGATGCTGGAGGCGGAGATGTACGCCGCCGCCGCGTCCGAGGACTTCGAGCGCGCCGCCGTCATCCGCGACCGCATCCGCCAGCTCTCCGGGCCCGGCGGGAAGCCCCGCGCCGCGGCGCGACGGCGCGCGGCCCCGCCGCCCGGCCCGG
>CAYUME010000179.1:0-8464 GCA_964445475.1 uncultured Planctomycetia bacterium | reverse complement strand
TCGCATACCTGGAGTCGCACCCCGAAGTGGCCACGGCCTGCCGGGAGATCGAGCCGCAGCTGTACAATCTCGACGCGGTGGCCTATGAGAGCCTCCTGCTCGGCCTTTTCTCCATCTGGCAGGGTCCCGACAACGCCACGTGCGACCAGCTGAAGATCCAGAAGCGGAACGAGGTCCTGACGGGCTTCAGCCGGGACGGCTTTCACTGGGCCCGGCCCGACCGGCGCCCGTTTCTGCCGGTGAACCCGGTGAAGGATGCCTGGAACTGGGGAAACGTCCAGTCGGCCGGCGGCTGCTGCCTGGTCGTCGGCGACAGGCTCTACTTTTACCACAGCGGCCGCGCCCTGGCGGGGGACTTCTGGGACGGCAATGCCAACACGGGGCTGGCCTTCCTGCGGCGCGACGGATTCGCCTCGATGGACGCCGGCGCGGAGGCGGGGACGCTCCTCACGCGGCCCGTGACGTTCCGAGGCAAGCGCCTGTTCGTCAACGCGGCGGCATCGCAGGGCCGGCTCCAGGTCGAGATCCTGGACCGGCAGGGCGACGTCATCCCTCCGTTCGGCCTGGAGAACGGCGAGCCCCTGACGTCGGACAGGACCCTGTACGAGATGCGATTTCGCGGCGTCGAGGATCTCGCGCCGCTGGCGGGCCGGCCGGTGCGGTTCCGCTTCACGCTGCGCAACGGGTCGCTCTACGCGTTCTGGGTCAGCCCCGATGCGCGGGGCGCCAGCCACGGCTACGTGGCGGCCGGGGGGCCGGGATTCGCAGGGGCCGTCGACGACGCGGGGCTGGCCGCTTACGAGGCGGCCGAGCGGATCGCGGGCGCGTTCCGGACGGGGAAACCCTGATCCCGTGCGGGACGGCCGCGGCCTTCGGCCGAGGAGCGCGGCCGGGTGGACGTTTCCCGCCCGAGCCGTCCTCCCGGCGCGTTTTCATCTGGGACCCGTTCCGGTGCCTCACGTGGCATTGTGCGGGGGCGTCCGTGCCGTGGGGACCCGGGCGTTCGAAGTCCACGTTCGCCTGCCTTGACTTCAAGCGCGCGCCTCCGGACAATAGTGCAGCTCCGGACGGAGGCCCCCATGCTGCGCGCACGGATCGGCGGCGCGGTCGCCTTTCTTCTGGCGGCCTTGGCTCCTGCGACCTTCGCGGCGGACCCGCCGCCCACGGATCCCGTGCCGGAGGTCGACCCGCCCCCGCTCGTGGGGCTGGTCGGCATCCGGTCACCCGGAACGCTCTCGCTCTCGCCATTCGACACGCCGATCTTCCCCGGCCTGCGCGCCGATCTGCCGGTCGTGCCCTTCGATCCCGACCCGGACGGGACGTCGCTCTCCGTGGACGAGCTCCGCCTGGGGGGGAAGGGCTGGGCGACGCGGCGGGGCGTGTTCCGTCCGTACGCGGGGGGCGGGGTCTCTCTCGATTTCCGTGCCGTCGACCGCCAGGCCGTCGACCCCGTGCGCGAGTGGCTCAGCAAGACCGTCTACACGCCCTGGATCGGGCTCGGGGCCGACTGGCAGGTGGGGAAGAACACCGTGCTCACCACGGAGATGCGGGCCGACGTGCCCGCGGTGGATCTCAGCCTCGAGGCGCTGGAACGGAACGCGCAGGGGGCGCAGTTCCTGTTCGGCATCGGCCACCGGTGGTAGCGTCCGGCGCGGCCCGTCCTGCCGCCGCAGAGCCTCGATCACACGTGTGACCCCGCCAGCCACCCCGTGCTGAACGCCGCCTGCAGGTTGTAGCCGCCGATCGGCCCGTCGAGGTCGAGCGCCTCCCCCGCGAGGAAGAGCCCCGGCGCGAGGCGGCTTTCCATCGTCCGCGGGTCGACTTCGTCGAGCGCCACGCCCCCGGCCGTCACCTCCGCCTTCGCGAAACCCAGCGTGCACCGGACGGGGACGCGGAGCGCCTTGACCGCGCAGGCGAGCCGCGCCCGCTCCTCCCGCGTCAGCTGCGCGGCGCGGCGGTCCGCCGGGACGCCGGTCCGCGCGACCAACGCATCGCGCAGGCGCCGCGGGAGCGCCTCCGGGAGGAGACCGGCGGGCTGCTTCCGTCCCGCGGCCGACGCCGCGGACCGGAGCGACGCCTCGACCTCCGCGCGCGGGACGTCCGGGAGGAGGTCGATCTCCAGCGCGGGCGCGGCCGGCGCGCGCCGCCCGCCCAGGGCGCGGCTCGCGTCCATCACGGCCGGCCCCGAGAGGCCGAGGTGGGTGAAGAGGACCGCCCCGCGGCTGCCGGGGGGGGCCTTCGCCTTCGCGGGCGTTGCGTCCGGAGGGCCGACGACGCGCACGCGGGCGTCGTTCACGACGATCCCCTGGAGCGCGCGCGCCCACGGGTCGTCCGCCGCGACCGGCACGAGCGCGGGGCGCGGCGGGACCACCGTGTGGCCGAGCGCCGCAGCCCACCGGTAGCCGTCGCCCGTCGTCCCGCAGCCGGGGTACGACATCCCGCCGGTCGCGATCAGCACGCGGGACGCGGTCAGCGTCCGGCGCGCCGCGACGATGCGGAAGCCGCCGTCCGCGTCGCGCGCGAGGTCTTTCACGGGCTCGTCGCACGCGGGCGTGACCCCCGCCCGCTCCAGGCGGCGGAGCAGCGCGTCGAGCACGTCGGCAGCCCGCTGGCTCGCCGGGAAGACGTTTCCGCCCGCGTCGACGACCGTGCGGACGCCCTCGGCCCCGAGGAGGTCGCGGAAATCGGCGGGCCCGAGGGCGGCGAGGGCGGCGTGCAGGAAGCGGCCCGGGGGGCCGAAGGCGGCGACGATCCCGCGGGCGTCGGTGTCGTGGGTGAGGTTGCAGCGGCCGCCGCCGGAGATCAGGATCTTCGCGCCGGGTCGGGCGTTCTTTTCGAGGAGGAGCACGCGCCGCCCGCGCTCCGCGGCGCGGATGGCAGCGAGGAGCCCCGAGGCCCCGGCGCCGATGACAAGGACATCCACCTCGGCGTCGCCGGGTTTCGTTCCTCGTGGCGGCTCGTGCAGGTCGGGCCTGGAGCGTGTTCTGTTGACCATGCGCCTGTCACCTGGAAAACACAGGAGCTCGGGCTGAACGGGAGAAGGATGCCGGGTGCTTCGACGCGGGGCGGCTGGGTGTCGTCTACCCCCCCGCCCGCTTCACCCGGTACCCCTCGGCGGTAAGCGCCGCCGCGACGGTGTCCCGGTGGTCGCCCTGGATCTCGAGGACGCCGTCGCGGACGCTGCCGCCGCAGCCGAGGCGCTTCTTGAGGCGGGAGAGGAGGTCGGCCTTGTGCCGCGGGTTCGCGGCAAGCCGCTCGATCCGCGTCACGCCGCTCCCCTTGGCCAGACGCCTGAACGAGAGCCGGAGCGGCTCCGCCTGCCGGGCGGGCGTCTCCGCCGCAGGGGGCGCGCCGCAAACGCAGGGCGACTTCCTGCACGCCTTGCACGGCGGCTTCCAGTCCGGGTCCGTGGACCAGACGACCCTGCCTTCCATCGCGGGATTATCGTCCGGTTCCCGCCCCGCGTCAACGGGCACTCCGGACGGCCCGTTCCCGCCGGCGCTACGGGGCCTCCTGCGGCCTTCCCCGGCGTACCAGGACGGGTCGGTCGAGGGGCTGCGTCAGGACCGGCGGGCCGTCCGCCGGCTCCTCCCGCAGCATGTGCCATCGGCGCGGGTCCACGCCTTCGCCGGCGAAGTGGTCGGGGGACCCGTCCCCGGGATAACGCGGCGAGTCGATCAGGTTGGCGGCGAGGAAGTTCGGCGTGTTCCTCACGACGAAGAGGGCCGTCCCCTCCCGCGCGGCCGCGTTCCCCCCGTATCCGAAGAGCCGGACGTGGTCGCTGTCCCGCACGACCACGATCGGCCGCTCGTATTCGCCCTTGACGCCGAAGAGCGAGACGTGCCGGGCGCCCCGGATCTCCAGGTTCGCGTCGCTCCGGCTGTGCTCGGGATTGCACTGGTAGATCCGGAGCGGCTCGGTCGTCCCGTCCACGAGGAGGTGCCGGTACGCCGGCCCCTGCGCCTTCCAGCTTTCCTGGAAGAAGTTGTACCAGCGTCCGCCGCCGTGCCCGGCGATGCGCACGAGCGGGAAGTCGATCGTCGGCGCGTTCCGGCCCCAGCGGGCCAGCTTGACATCCACGGCCCGGTAGATCGCGTGTCGGCCCGCGCGCCACTCCAGTGCGTACGCCCCCGGGGTGTCGGCGCCGGCGAGAATCCCGAGAAAGGCCAGAACGGTCGGCGCGTCCCGGTCGTCGGCGGTGGCCACGACGGGGCGCGGCGTCGCCGCGTCGTCGAAGTCGCCACCGGGCCTCGCCTCGATCCAGGACAGGCTGGGATGGAGCCCGAGGAGGCGCGTCCGGGGCCTCAGTCGGATCGTTCTCGAGACGGCGTAACGTCCCTTGGGGAGGAAGACGGTGTCGCGGGCGTCGACGGCGCGCTGGATCGCTGCCGTGTCGTCGGTTTTCCCGTCGCCGGCGGCCCCGTAGGGCGGATCCTTGACATGGGCCGCGTCCGGCTGCTCCCCCGAGGGGAAGTCGGCGCCCCAGACGTGACGGGTGGCCAGGTCCGGTGGCGGTGCCCCGCTCGTCACGTCGGCGAAGTCGCCTGTCGATCGCGTCCCGTCGATATAAAGGGGGGACGCGTAGGTGAAGGGCCCGTGTCCGCCCTTCGGCTTGGGGGGGTAGGCGGTCGGGGGGCGCCCGTGCGCGGCCTCCCGCACGCGGGTCCACGCGTCGGGATTCAGGTCGACTCCGCCCCCGCCCATGGCGGCCAGGGACCGCGCGCCCTTGACGTAGACGTTGTTCAGGTAGAGGCTGCTGGAGCCCGCGCAGGCCGTGTTCTCCCCCGGCGCGCGGAACGTGATCGAGGAGTCGACGAGGCAGACTTGCCCGTTGGGGAGCCACGGACGCTCCGCCCCGGCCACGACGGCCGGCCCCGGGCCGTCCATCTCGATCCGGCACCCGACGGCGGTCAGGGCCTGGCGCCCGTCGTAGAGGAGGGCGTGCTTCGACTGGCCGAGAAAGAGGAAGCCGGCGATCGTCGGGGCCGGCTGGCTTTCGCGGAGGTCCGCCCCGATCCGGCCGCCGAAGATCGTCACGTTGTAGTGGCCGCCGCCCGAGCCGGCGCCCCCCGCGAGGCCGCAGAGTCCGTGCGTGGCGTCGATCGTGCAATCCTGGACGCTGGTCCCCTGCGCCCCGCGGCAGCGGATGCCGACGGCGCCCGGGTTGCCCTCGCCGATCGCGAGGTCGATCCCGACCCACATCTGGTTCATGTTGATGTTGTCCTGGTGCTGGGGCGGGCCCTCGCCTTCCGTCCAGGCCCAGGACCAGAACTGGACGACGTACTTGGGCTTCGCGGGATCGGCATAGCCGGGGGATCGCGGCGCGAGGAGGATCGTCGGCCGGGCCGGACCCGACCGCGATCCCAGCAGCACGCAGGCCCACTCGCGGCCCCGAAGTCGGCCGGTCGCGGGATCGCCGTTCCCGTGCGGGCATCGGAGGGTGTCCGACACCCGGTAGGTGCCGGCGGGGAGATGGACCGCCATCTGCCGCTCGCGCGCGAAGAAGACCGCCTTCTGGAGGGCTGCCGTGGCGTCCCTCGCGCCGGAGGGGTCGGCCTCGAAGGGAGGCGCGGTGACGTCCACGAGCCCCCGGGCGGCGAGACGCCGGTTGCCGAGGGCCTCGTCCGGGATCGCGGCGGCCGCCCGGACCTCCTCCGCCTCCGGCGCCGGGCGCCGGGCCGGCTCCGTCGCGGCCGCCCGCGCGAGGGCGAGGGTTGCCAGGAGGATTGTCCGTCCGCGCGCCCGTCTGTCCATCGGCCCGCCTCCCGTCCGGTCCGCCGGCGCGGCGAATTGCCTTGCAATATGTCCTGCGCGCTCCTATGTAGGTGTGCAGGTGTGCCGGTTCGGCATACGGACCAATCAGGAGTTCCGGGATGAGACGCCTCGCCTGCCTGCCGCTCCTGCTCCTGGCCTCCGGCCCGGCTCTCGCGGCAGCCGCCCCCGCTTCCTGGCCCCGCTTCCGCGGCCCCGACGGCGCCGGCCTCGCGGAAGGGGCGAAGGTCCCCGTCTCCTGGTCCGAGGCCGATATCGCCTGGAAGGTCGACCTGCCCGGCTACGGCCACTCCTCCCCCGTCGCCTGGGGCGACCGGGTCTTCGTCACCTGCAGCGACAAGGCCACCGCGAAGCGCGTCGTCCTGGGCCTGAAGGCCGCCGACGGGGCGGTGCTCTGGAAGCGGGAGTACGACTCGCAGCCGCACCCCATGAACAAGATGAACAGCTACGCGGCGGCGACGCCCGCCGTCGACGCGGAGCGGATCTACGTGACGTGGACGACGCCCGCCCAGGTCACCCTCCTCGCCCTCGGCCACGACGGGAAGGAGGCCTGGCGGCGCGACGACATCGGGCCCTATGCGTCGCAGCACGGCAGCGGCGCGTCGCCGATCGTCTGGGAGGATCTGGTCATCCTCCCGAACGACACCGAGGAAAAGGAGGGGCGGGAGAGCTTCATCCTCGCGGTGCAGGCGAAGACGGGGAAGATGGCGTGGAAACACGTGCGGAAGTCCGTGAAGGCGTCGTACGGGACGCCCTGCCTCTTACGCCCCCCGTCGGGACCTCCCCAGCTGATCTACGCCGGCAAGGACCACGGCTTCACGGGGCTCGACCCCCGCACGGGGAAGCTGATCTGGGAGCTGGACACGGTCTTTCCCCTGCGCGTGGTCGGCTCCCCGATGGTCGCCGGGGATTTGGTGGTCGCCTCCTGTGGCGAGGGCGGCAAGGGGCACTCCGTCGTCGCGGTCCGGCCCGGCACGCGGGAGAAGCCGGGCGACGCGGCGGTCGCCTGGACCCTGACGAAGTCCGTCCCGTACGTCCCCACGCCGGTCCTCGGGAAGGGCCTCCTGTGCCTCTGGAGCGACGGGGGGATCGTGCAGTGCGTGCGCCCGGCCACGGGCGAGGTCGTCTGGCTCGAGCGCGTCGGCGGGGAGTACTTCGCCTCGCCCGTCTGCGTGGACGGCCGGATCTATAATGTCTCGAAGGCCGGGGAGGTCGTCGTGCTGGCCGCCGGGGAGAAGTTCGAGGTGCTGGCGCGGAACCCCGCCGGCGAGGGCGCCTACGCCACCCCCGCCGTCGTCGGGGGCCGCATGCTCGTCCGGACGTTCACCCGCCTCCTGGCTGTCGGCGGGAAATGAGCGGGAGGTCCTGGCGCCGCCGGATTTGCCGCCGGGCCGCTCCGGCGTCGTGTCCCTCCCCCCCCCTGTTATTCTCCCGCGTGTTATTATAATGTATATGCAAGGCCTTGCATATGCATTATGGATCGGTTAATCTGGAGGGCGTTCGGCACCCGGGGGCTGGGGACATGGGACGGCCGGCGTCGCCGGGATCGGGACGCGTGACCCTGAGGGCCGTGGCCGCCCGCGCGGGCATCTCGGAGAGCACCGCGTCCCGCATCCTGGCCGGCCAGCGGCAGTACGACGCGAGGACCGTGGACCGCGTCCTCGCGGCCGCGGCGACCCTTCGCTACCGGCCCAACTCCCTCGTCCGCGGGATCCTCAGCGGCCGCTCCCGCACGATCGGTGTCGTCGTCCCCGCCTCGACCTTCTTCCTGGCCGGCATCCTCCGCGGGATCCACGACGCCCTGGCCGCCGCGGACCACGTCCTTCTCCTCTCCTGGAACCCCCTCCACTTCGCGGCGCCCGGCAACGTCGTCGAGCGGCGCCACATCCACCGCCTGCTGGAGCACCGCGTGGACGGCCTCATCCTCCGGCCCACCCACGACGCCGCCACGGACGACGACTACCGGGAGATCCTGGAGCGGCGCCTGCCGCTGGTGACCGTGGACCGCGAGTTGCCCGGCGTGGCCTGCGACTTCGCGGGGACGGATGACGCGGGCGGGGCGCGGATGGCCGCGGGTCATCTCCTGGGGCTCGGCCACCGTCGCCTGGGGCATCTGGCGGGTCCCGGAGCGGTGAGCACCGCCCGACGGCGCCGGGAGGGGTTCGAGCGGGCCGTCGCCGCCTTCGGCCGTGGCGCCGCCTGCCGCGCGGTCGAGGGGCCCGACTTCCGGGGGCTCCGCGACGAGGCGCTCCGGCTCCTCCGGACCCGTCCCCGGCCGACCGCCGTCTTCTGCGCCAACGACGACGCGGCGGCCTCGCTCTACGAGGCGGCCGACGCCCTCCGCCTGCGGATCCCGCAGGACCTCTCGGTCGTCGGCTTCGCGGACCTCCCCCACGCGGTCTGGATGCGGCCGCCGCTGACGACGGTCCGCCAGGATCCCGTCGCGATCGGCCGGGAGGCGGCGCGGATCGTCCTGGCGCGGTGCGCGGGGGGCGCGCGGTGCGACGGCCCGATCGCCGTCCGCGTGAAACCGGAGCTGATCGTCCGCGGCTCGACGGCAAAACCGACCGGTTGACCAGGGGGACCAGGATGCTCGCGAACCGATCCCACATCTGCCCCGCGGCACCAGGCACGCCCCCGCTCGCCCGACCCGCGACAACCTCGCCCGCGCACAAGGCTGCACACCAGTCCC
>CAYUME010000178.1:0-8482 GCA_964445475.1 uncultured Planctomycetia bacterium | reverse complement strand
CCGCCATGACGCCCGCCGAATGGCTCCAGGCCCAGCCGAAGCCCCGCTTCCGCGAGGGCCACACGCTGCCACGCCTGACCCGCTACGGCTGGATCGACAACGTGCCGGCCGACGCGCGCATCGAGCTCTGCGAGGGCTGGGGCTACGCCGTCCAGTTGGGGCCGTACCTGTCGTGGAAGGCCGTGGACGACCTGCTGAAGAAGGCGGAGACGGCCACGGCCGGCGACCCGAAGCTGCTGGCGCTCTCCATCGCCGACCCGAAGCGGTATCCCCTCTGCATCGTCCTCTCGCGCGACCTGCCCGAAACGCCCGACCCGTGGACGCGCGACGCGACGGGCGCGCTGGTCGACGGCAAGGAGCTCTGGAGCCCCGAAGCGCCCCGCGCGGCGCTCGAGGGCGCGGCCGAGCTGCGCGCCGGGCCGCTGCGCAAGCTGCGCGGGAGGGTGCCCGTCGATATCGTCCTCAACGGCGGCGAGTACGCCCTCGGCGTCCTCGGCTTCGCCCGCAAGCAGTGGGAGCAGGACCCGCGCATCGCGAAGGGCCGGGGCGACAAGGACTGGTTCGCGTACGTCTCCGAGAAGAAGGGCCTGATGGAGACGATCATCGCCGACGCCGTGCGCAAGGCCGCGCCCGACCGCTCGCTCTACATCTACTACACGGCCGGCGGCGGCACGCACCGCAATCGGACGGGCTCGTGGAGCGACTGGGCGTACAGCTTCGAGTGGATGCGCACCGCCTCCGACCTGCCGAGCAACGAGTACTACTACAAGCACTTCAACGACGGCTGGACGGGCGCCAACGACATGCTGACGCAGGCGCTCAACGCACGCAGCCTCGAGCTGAAGCTCGGCGCGCCGCTCTCCTACGACTGGGTCTGCGCCGGCTGGGTCGAGGAAAAGCCCGGCCCCGCCTACAAGCCCGGCGAGAACCCCGCGGCGCTCGTCGACCCCACCGCGGGCAAGCTCGGCAACATCGCCCGGTACACGGGCTTCCTGAAGTGCCTCTACACCGCCGGCACCGTCGGCGGCAACGCGGGCTATTACGCCTTCCCGCTCGGCGGCTTCGGCGCGCCCTTCCCCGCGGAGAAGCCGCCGCACTGGCTCCGGCAGGCCGCCGCGCTGGCGCATGTCCACGCGCTCTTCTCCCACCAGGAGCCGTTCGTCCGCGGACGCGACCTGCTGCCGGGCCCCGCCACGCACCGGTGGTCGAAGGACCAGCCGGCGTACGAGTTCCCGTGCGGCGACAAGGACGTCCGGGTGCTCGCGCGGAAGCGGAAGGGCGCCGCGGAGTGGCTGGTCACGGCCTGGGCGGCGGACGGCGACGCGCGCGACGCGGGCGTCGAGATCCCCGAGCTCGGCAAGGTCACGCTGCGGGCGCGGCCGGAGGGGTCCGTCTACCGCGCGACGCTCGCGGGCGGCAAGGCGGCGCTCACGCTGCAGGACGAGGACGGGCTGTGCCCGACGAGCCGGAAACCGTGACGCCGGATACGGCACTCCACCGACAGGAGACCGCCCCGTGGACCGAACGGCGACGCATCGCGCCCTCGCAGCGGCTTGCGCCGGAATCCTCCTGGCCGTAACCGGCCTTGTTGAGGCCGCGCCGGACGCCGCGCCGCCGCCGACCGCCCAGCGCCTCTGGTACCGCCAGCCGGGCGAGAAGTGGCTGGACGCGCTGCCGCTCGGCAACGGCCACCTGGGGGCGATGGTCTTCGGCCGCGTGCAGGAGGAGCGCATCGCGCTGAACGAGGGCACCTTCTGGTCCGGCCGCCCCCACGACTACGCCAACCCCGGGGCGCTCGCCTACTTCCCCCAGATCCGCGACCTCGTCTTCGCCGGGAAGTTCCAGGAGGCCGAGACGATGGCCGACCGGAGCTTCTACGGCATCCCGGCGGCCCAGCAGGCGTTCCAGTCCCTCGGCGACCTGCTTCTCTCCTTCGACGACCCCGGCGAGGTCTCCGGGTACCGGCGCGAGCTGGACCTCTCGACCGGCGTGGCGACGGTCCGCTACCGGGCGGGCGGCGCCGCCTTCACCCGCGAGATCCTCGTCTCCTACCCGGACCGCGTGATGGCGGTGCGGATCGCCGGCGACGCGCCCGGCCGCGTCTCGCTCCGCGCGCGCTTCACGAGCCCCTACCTGGACGCCGCGACGGCGGCGGCGGACGGGCTGGTCGCGGACGGGCGCTGGAAGGGCCCCATCCCCGTCGACAACTGGCTGATCGCGCCGGTGAAGGGCGAGGGCCTGCGCTTCCAGGCGCGGCTGGCGGTGCGCGCGGAGGGCGGCCGGTCCGAGGCCGACGGCGACGGCGTCCGCGTCCGCGGGGCCGACGACGTCACGCTGGTCGTCACGGCGGCCACCAGCTTCGTGAGCTACCGCGACATCGGCGGCGACCCGGCGGAGGCGTGCGCCCGGACCCTCGCCGGCGCCGCCGGGAAGGACTGGGCGACCCTGCGCCGCCGGCACGAGGAGGACGTCCGGTCCCTCATGGACCGCGTCCGCCTGGAGGTCGGCGACCCCGCGATGAGCGCCCAACCCACCGACGAGCGGCTCCGCGCCGCGCGCGACGGCGCCCGCGACACCGGCCTCGAGGCGCTCGTCTTCCAGTTCGGCCGCTACCTCCTCGCCGCCAGCAGCCGCCCCGGCGGGCAGCCGGCCAACCTCCAGGGCATCTGGAACGAGTCGGTCTCGCCGCCGTGGGGCTCCAAGTACACCATCAACATCAACACCGAGATGAACTACTGGCCGGCCGAGGTCTGCAACCTCTCCGAGTGCCACCGGCCGCTCTTCGACATGCTCAAGGATGCCGCGGTCACTGGGGCCCGGACGGCCCGGCTGCACTACGGCTGCGGGGGCTGGGTCGCCCACCACAACATAGACCTCTGGCGCGGCACGGCGCCGGTCGATGCCGTCATGTACGGGATGTGGCCTGTCGGGGGCGCCTGGCTCTGCCAGCACCTCTGGGAGCATTACGCGTACACCGGCGACCTCGAGTTCCTCCGCGAGCACTACCCGGTCCTGAAGGGCTCCGCCCAGTTCCTGCTGGAGCTGCTGGTCGAGGACCCGTCGCGCCGGTGGCTGGTGACGCCGTTCTCCATGTCGCCGGAGCACGGCTACTTCGACGCGAACGGGAAGATGGCCTTCCTCTCCCCCGCCCCCACGCTGGACCTCGCCCTCATTCGCGAGCTCTTCCCGCATTGCATCGAGGCCGGAAAGCTGCTGGGCGTCGACGGGGAATTCGGGGGCCGCCTGGAGGCCGCCCTCCGGCGCCTCCCGCCCTACCGGGTCAACCGCCTCGGTCACCTCCAGGAGTGGATCGAGGACTGGAAGGAGGGCGGCCAGGGGCACAACGTCTCCCCCAACTTCACGCTCTTCCCGGGCAGCTCCGTCACGCGGCGCGGGACGCCGAAGCTCGCCGCGGCCATCGAGAAGTGGATGGAGACGCGCCGCGCCGGCGGCGGCTGGCCGGCCGCGTGGGACACCGCCGTCTGGGCGCGGCTGGAGCGAGCGGACAAGACGGACGAATGGATCCGGACGTTCGTCGCCCGGTCGCTCGCGAAGAACCTGCACAACGCCGGCTCCAACCAGTCCGACGCCAGCTTCGGCTACGCCGCGGCCGTCGCGGAATCGCTGCTCCAGAGCCACGCCGGCGAGATCAGCCTGCTGCCGGCCCTGCCGGCCGGCTGGCCGGACGGCTCGGTCACGGGCCTCAAGGCCCGCGGCGGGTTCGAGGTCGGCCTCCGGTGGACGGATGGCGCGCTCCGGTCGGCGGAGATCCGCAGCCCCCGCGCCGCCGCCTGCCGGGTCCGGTACCGCGCCAAGGCGGTCGAGCACGCGCTGAAGGCCGGCCAGGTCCTCCGCCTGGGCGCGGACCTGGGCGCCGTGGAATAGGTTGCGCCAGCCACCGGGAGAGGTCGCGACCGGAGAAATGCGGTAGCGCCGGAATCCAGCCGGTCCCGATGAATCTCTTCAGGAAGCATCCCGTGCGCTCAACAGGCGATATCCACGGCTTTCTGTGGATGCTTATCCTCGTCCCCTTCCTGGCGCCCGCGATGACCGCCGCGGCCGCCGACGCCCCCGCCGCCGGCCCCCTGGTGATGCTCAAGCTCGACGACCTGGCGCGGCACGGCGCCGGACCCCAGACGACCGTCTCGCCCCGCTGGCAGCGGATCACGGACTTTCTGGAAGGCGAAAAGATCAAGGCCTCGTTCGGGATGTTCGGCGACTCGCTGGAGGGCGACTGCCCCGGGTACGTCGCCTGGCTCAAGGCGCGCGTCGCGGCCGGGTGGATCGAGCTCTGGCACCACGGCTATTTCGCACGCGGCCTGCCCGAGGCGCAGCAGGTGAACGGGCGGAAGGCGGAGTACCTCGGCGGCACGGCCGCGGACCAGGCCACGATGTTCACGAAGTCGCTGGCGCTCGCGAAAGAGAAGATCGGCGTGGATCTGGTGGCGTTCGGACCGCATTCCACGGCCATCGACGGGACGACCTACGAGGCGCTGGAGGGGATCCCGCAGATCAAGCTCGTCTGGTTCTACGGCCCGCCGGCGGGCGTCCGCACGACCAAGACGGTGGTCCGGCGGCTGATGGAGCTGGAGAAGCCGCTCTTCGTGCCCAACCCGGACGCGGTCCGCGAGGTCTTCGAGAAGAAGGGGCGCGGCCTCCCGTACATCGCTCTCCAGGGACACCCCAACCAGTGGGACGACGCGCGCTTCGCGGACTTCCGCAAGGCCGTCCTCTACCTCCGCGACCAGGGCTGCCGGTTCGTGACGCCGGGCGAGTTCCTGGCCTCGCCCGCGGCCGGGGCCGCGGGACAGCGGCCGGCGCGGTAGCGGGGCGAGGCGACGGATCGGGGTTGTCCCCTGTCTTTCGATACGGCTCGAGCGACAGGGGAACAACCCCTCCCACGCGACGTTACCGGATCGACGGCCGGCATCCGGGGGAAGCGCTCAGGGGCGGACGTGGGCGGCGGGCGCGAACCATCCGGCGGGCAGGGGGTCCGCGCTCTCCAGCTCGAAGGTCAGCCGGCACGGCTGGGGACTGCCCTGCAGCTTGGCCCGGTCGAAGACGATGCGCCGAGGCAGGCCCGTCTTCGCGTCGGCCCAGATCTCGATGGTCTCCGGTCCTTTCACCTCGCGCGAGTGGCGCCGGACCCGCACGTGCCGCAGCGTCCCGCCGCCCGGCGGCAGCGGCGCCAGGTCGAACTGCTCGACGGCGTAGTCGATCCGGACCCGCTCCAGCGTGCGGTGGAGGTCGGAGAACGGCACGTCCGCCATGAGGGGGGGCATGGGAATGCCGCCGGCGCCGGGGCCCTCCCGCGTCTCGGCCACGACGCCGGCGCGGATCCGCCAGCTCTGCCGGCCGTCGTAGCCGTCGTGGAGGATCCCGCCCTTCGGGTCGTCCCGGACCAGCAGGTACTGGCGCCCGTCGCGCAGGTAGAGCGCGGCGGCGTCCAGCCCGGGCCGGGGGACCGGCTCCGGCGGGCGATCCTCGGGGCGCCTCCGCGCCGGCGGGGCGGGCAGCTCCTCCATGCGGATGCGGTACGTGCGGTCCCCCGGCCGGCCCAGGGCGCCGAGGATGTCGGCGAGCGAGGCCATCGCGGGGGTGCTGTCGATCAGGAACACGAACAGGCCCGCGGCGGCCAGGGCCATCGCCGCGGCCGCCCAGGCGCCCCGCCGGAGCCAGGCGGACCGGCCCGCGTGTGACGCCGGACCGCGAATGGCCCGGAGGGCCCGCTGCACCCGCTGCTCGCGCTCCTCCGGGGCCCGGGGGTCGTGGAGGTGGACCAGGAGCGCGTGAACGAGCCGCTCGTCGGCCGCGCGGCGCGCCTCGTCGGGCAGCGGGGTGTCGCGATCCGTGTCCATCGTCATCCGTCCGTCGGGGTCAGCACGGCGCGGCGCTCCAGGCAGTCGGCCAGCTGGAGGCGCGCCCGCTGGAGCCGTTTCTGGACCGCGTCCTTCGTCGTGGCCAGCTTCTCCGCGATCCACCCGGTCGTGCGGCGCCGGGCATAGTGCAGGTCGAGCGGCTCCCGGTACATCGGCTCCAGGCGCCCGAGGCAGTCCCGGAGCGCGGCGAGCTTCTCGTCGAGCGTGTCGCCGGGCTGCCGCTCGACCTGCGCCAGCCGCCGGTCGAGGTAGTCGAGCACGCGCTCGCTGGAGAGCGGGATCTCCCGGGCGGCCTTGCGGGCGTGGGCGAAAACGAGCCGCCGGGCGATGCCGCGAAGCCACGCGCCGAAGGGGCGCGTGCGGTCGTACTCACCGATCTTCCGCCAGGCAATGAGCAGGGTCTCCTGGAAGAGGTCGTCGACCGCGGCCGGGTCGTACAGGGAGGCGCGCAGGAAGGCCGTCAGTCCGTCGGCGTTGTCCCGCGCCAGGATCTCGAAGAGCGCGAGCGGCTCGACGGAGGCGTCCGGGCGGGGGTGGAACCCCGCCCCTCGCGGCGCGGGCTGATCCGCCGGCGCTTCCCGCCTGTCGTTCCGGGCCCCGTCCATGGCCATCCCCGATCCTCCTGCCACCTATTGTCGTCCTGCCGGTCGTCGCGGACAAGAAAGATGATAAAATTGGGAGGTTTCCTGTCCGCACCGGCCTCCCCGGGACAAGAAGGGGTGGCGCGTGCGCGCGCGGCCGGTTCCGGGGCTCTTGAGACAGGGAAGGGAACAACCATGCGGCAGAACCGTCGGATCGCGGACATCGCAGGCGCGTCCCTGGCCGCGGCCCTTCTCCTCGATCCCGCGGGGGTCCCCGCCCGCGCGGGCGAGCCGCGCGAGGACCCCCCGCCTCGACGGGACCGGGGCGGCGACCGCCCGCGCGACCGGGGCCGGCGCGACGGCCCGCAACGCTACTCGATCGAGCAGGCGATCTCGGACCAGGCGCAGCTCCACACCATCGCCTTCAGCGGCCTGGCCTTCCTCACCGGCGATTTCGGCGCCTGCACGTTCCTCCCCCCCGGCAAGGTCTGCGACTTCTTCGGCTTCCAGTACATGCGCGACATCGACGCGGCCCAGAAGGGCCACAATCCCATGTTCCTCGACCGGGTCGCCGGGAACGTCCTGAAGACGCTGGACGACGGGCAGCGCAGGACCTTCGAGACCCTGGCCCGGAAGGAGGCGGAACAGCTGAATCTCCTGGCCCGGAAGCGCTGGCCCCTGATCAAGGCATTCTGCCGCCAACTGGGCGGCGAGCTCCCGGCCGGCAGCCCGGGATTGAACCGGGCCGCCGTGGTCCAGTACGTTGGCGACCTGTTCGCCTTCGACGCGGAATTGAGCCTGGCGCGCGCCGAGGCCTACGGCTCGGTCGCCGCGGCGTTGACATCGGAGCAGAAGACCAACCTGGGCCGGATGAAGTTCGGCGACTTCACCACGTGGCCTGAAGTCGACATGAACTCGTACAAGCTGCCGAGGGGCACGGACAAGCTCGTCAATGTGGCCTACATGACCTACGCCAGCGAGTTCTTCAGCTGGTTCGCCGGCTCGGTCGAGGCCGACACCTACTTCTGCCCCGAGCGGCACGGCACCTACTTCGGCGGGTTCTACATGAAGGACATGCCCGCCATGGGCCAGCGCGACTTCGACATCAGCACGTCCCTGACCGGCGACAGCGGGAAGACCTTCCTGGAGATCCTCGACGACGCGCAGCGCAAGAACATCACGGCCATCCCCGACCTCCAGCGCCAGGCGCTCCGGGAGATCGTGGAGGTGCGGCGCGCCATCTCGACGGAGCTGCGCAAGCCCCTCAAGGGCGCGCAGCCGGACAAGGCGAAAGTCCTGGCCCTGGGCCGCCGCTACGGCGAGTTGGACGGCGAGATGTCGTACACCTACGCCACGGCGTTCGCGAAGGTCAACCGGACGCTGACCGCGGAACAGCGCGCGTCGCTCGTGAAGCTGCGCAACCTCGAGGGGTACACGAGCGCGCCGGCGTATATCTACTCCACGCCGGTCCGGGAGGCGGTCGCGCTGCCGGACACGGACCGATTCTTCTTCCCGCCCGGCAAGGGGGGCGGCGAGGCAAAATGAGTGGTAGAATGGCCGCCGCCGGCTTCGCGAGGACAGGGACCATGACGCATTTCATCGGCCGCACGGGAGGTCTCGCCCTGCTGCTGGCCGCCGCCTCCGCGCTCCCGGCGGAGGATCGCCCGGCCCGCGGAGGGGGCGGGCCCGCGGAGGGCCTCAGCCTCATCCTCGGGCGCCCGACCGACCGGTCGATCGCCCTGAGCGTCCTGTCGGCCGCGGAGATCGAGGCCCGCGTCGAATACGGCGCGACGCCGGGGACGTACCCGGAAAAGACGGAGCCCCGGGCGGCCCGGGCGGGGACGCCGCTGGAGTTCGAGATCGCCGGTTTGAAGCCGGACACGCGCTACCACTACCGCCTGCTCACCCGGGCTCCGGGCCAGCACGCGTTCCGGCCCGACCCGGAAGGGACCTTTCACACGCCGCGGGCCCCCGGCAGCACCTTCCGCTTCGCCCTCCAGGGCGACTCCCACCCCGAGCGCG